>NZ_JBSUGE010000025.1:0-61939 GCF_054064075.1 Vibrio sp. JZG10 | reverse complement strand
GGTTGAAAGCACCGGTCTTGAAAACCGGCATACGTTAATAGCGTATCTAGGGTTCAAATCCCTATCTCTCCGCCACTATTCAGAAGCCTCGCTAGAAATAGCGAGGCTTTCTTCGTTTCTGACGCTTGGAAATTCGTTAGGGACTGGAATCAATCCCTTAGCTGATCGTATCCCCGGACTAGGTATCCCTGCACTATGTCACTTGAGAAGCCTTGCTTTAAGCGCGTTCTCGCTATCCACAGGTTGTGCAGTGACAGAAGTTCATAACTTTATCTTCTAACGAGAGCCATCAAGTCTGAGTATTGGCATTCCTACCTCTAAGGGTGAAGTGTTTCTGTTAACAAGGGACGTACCTTTACTCTTTACTCTATATTACGTGCGTTAGCGCTCTTAGTGTTACCTAATGGCTCTTCGCTATCTTGCTCTAGTTGGTACAATAAACACGGTCTAAGTATTGTATAGGACAGTCCTTCATTGAAGAGAATGGAGAGTACCGGAGCTTATGTACCTATTTTGCTTCCTACACTATTTCAAGTTATCTGCATTTTGCTAGTAGAGTTCCTTCCTAGAAACTTATATTTGGTTGTTCGCCTTGAAGAAAGTGAGCAAGCTATCTTTTAGAGGCTTTTAGTGAGCTTAATGGAGTGCTGCTGGGAACGAACTAAAGAAGCTTTGCTGGGGCCTCCTAATGAAGTTCAGGCGATTGCAGGGCATTAGCTCTAGTGGATATTGCAGGTTTGTGGAGTGTTGATAAATGACAGGCAATAAAAAAGCCGACAGTAAACTGCCGGCTTGGTTAAATGACCGCTACTTAGTCGTTCTGGACGAGCGTGAGAGCTTTACGAGAGACTTCGTGAGCGGCTTTAGTTAGATTCTGCTTCTCTAGTGTATCTGCTAGGAATGCATAATCAGAGACGTCAGAGCGAAGCTTTAAGGCGATCTCAAAGTGGTCTTGGGCTTCTTGCCACTTCTCTTGACGGAAATAGAAGTGCGCTAATGCGCTATGCGCAGCGGCGTTATCTGGCTCTTTCTTCACTACTCCCTCTAAGAAAACCACGACAGGGTGGATATCTGGCAGGTTTAGATCTGGCAGTAGTTGATAAAGCTCAGGAGCCGGTTGCTTTTTCAATGCTTCTTTTAGCACAGTAAAGGCTTCAGCATCTGCTTTCCGGGCTATCAACTCACGAGCAAAACAGGCGACTAGGTGTGTGTCTTGTTTTACTTTGCGTGCAAGGCCATTCCAATGAGAAATAAGCCCTTCGCTACCTTGCTGCTGTGCCACTTCATGGAGTAAGCCGCATTGCGCCTTTTGAATCAGCTCTGCGTGTTCTTCTTCCGTGATGAGCTTTGCTTTGGTGAGTTGTGGCAAGAGGTCAATAAGAGGTTGCCACAATTTTAGCTGCATGTACGTTGTTTTCAGCAAGTTCAATACAATCGAATTACTCGCATACTGACCTTTTAACGATTGCAAAGTATCGAAAGCAGCCTCGAACTCGTTATCGCGAATAAACTGTTTAGCACGAGTTAGCTCTACTGCGAGATGAGCATTCTCTTGCTGGCTTGCTAGCTCTAGGTAGTGATCACGTTTTGCTTTATCACCTTGACCTTGTGCAGCTTCAGACGCAACTAAGTAACAAAGTAGTGGCATGTCGTGATGATTCGCCCAACGAGTCACTTTTTTCTCGGCACCTTTCCAGTCTCCTTCTAGGAGTTTAATAATGCCTTCATTGGTGTATCGACGGGAATGGCGCATTTTGCGCACGCTGAAGTAGTTCCATGTTGTAGAACTTGCGTAAACTAGCTTTTTAATTAGGTACTCAAGTAGAAAAAGGCCTGCGAGTGCTGCGATAACGAATACGACCAATGTCGTTACGCTCATCTCGATCGTTTTCTCAGCGATGGAGATGAGTACATAGCCTTGCTGACCAGAAAATTGAGTGCCAACAAATAGTCCTGCACCTAGTACAACAAATAGGAAAATAAGACGAAACATTACTTATCCTCCATACCTGTCATCGTTGTGACTTCGCGACGTAGGCGCTCACGGATGACATCTGATAGTTGAGACTGACTTTGCAGTTTCGTTGGGTATTCCACTTGAATGTTTTGCTGGCTTAACTGGTTAACAGTTTTGTTGAACTCTTTAACGGAATTATCGTCTTGGTTGAAGAAAGCTAATGCCCATTTATCGGCCGTTTTTAGAGACGTGGTGTAAATTTCACCTTGCTCTTGGTACACCGCTTTTATTGCGGTCTCCAATTTGGCTTTGATGTTTTCTTTTAGGTAAAAGTGTTGCTCAGGAGAAAGCAGTGGAATGACGTTACCATCGCGCGTGCGGAACGTAATGAAGTTTTCTGAAAAGTCCTTCAGAGAGGTCATTAAGTTATCTTGCCAGTTTGCAATATCTTCCGACACTTCAGTGTTCTCTACGACTTCTGCTTCTGGGAGTAGTGCATTGGCGAGTGGTAGCTTGTCTACTTGCTGTTGCAGAGCAGTTAAGCGTAGTACCAATCCATCACGGTCAATCAGCGGGATAGTACGAAGTTTGGTGATATCGTTCGCCATTGCTTTACGTAGTTTGACGAGGCTAGGGTCATTCAGTGCGGCAATGCGTTGATCAGCACTTTCCATTAGTTGAGTTGCGCTTTCTACGTCATGCTCTAAGAACAGTTTACGACCTGCTAATTTGACGAGGTAATCGGCTTCAGCAAGTAGCCAGTCGTTTGGTCGGCGACCTTTCACATCGGCAACGGCAAGCTGTAAGCTTTCAATGCTCTTCTGTTGCTGTCCCAGTACCACTTCCGCTTTGTGTGTCACGGTCGTTGCTTTCTCGATGGTTTCTTCTTGTACCCGGCTGAGCTCTTGCTTCATGGAAGCTTGAGTGCTTTCTAGCTGACTTTTTAGTTGGGCGATCTGCGCTTGGTAATCGGCTTGCTGCTGATGTAGCTTGTATGCGAGGCCACCGCCAAAAATAATCGATAAGATGATAGCGACTGTGCCTAGTTTAACTCCGCGCTTGCCTTGTTTTTCTTCAAATTCGACTTTGGCTGGCTCGGCTGTTTTTGGGGGCTCGGCCACTTTTGGCTGTTCTTTTTTAGGGGCCGCATCCTGCTGCGATGTGCTTTTTTCGGCTATCGGTGCCGATGAGGTTTCTTCGGAAAGGTTTTTATCGTTATTTTTTTGGTCGTTATTTTTACTTGTCATGCCTATATCCTGTGTAGCTAGGGCTGGAGAGCCGCCAGTAATTCTTGGTTGGATGCGCTTCCCGTGCATCTCACCCGAGTGAACCCCCTTTGAAGTGCGATGTCAGCGATACGCTGACTGGGGATATACAACTCTTGTTGATTAAGCCAAGTCAATTGCTCTGACGTCAATTGGCTGCACAAATAATCCAGTTGCTCACCACTGGTGACGATGATCTGGTCAATTTGTAGGGTTTTCCATAGTGAGACACAGCTTACTGGATCGAATGGGATGAATTCTCTCTTGTAAGTCTCACTATAGTGAACTTTTGCGCCACGTCTCACCAATGCATCTTTGATCAGCTCTCTTCCACCGTTCCCACGAAGGATAAGAACCTGTTGTTGGGCCACATTATTGAGCTCTGGCAGTCGCAATAAATGTTCACTATCACTGACTTGGGGATAGTGTACTTTCTGTTGGGTACATTTGCTTAAATAGTGTGCTGTTTTTTGACCAACGGCAAGGTAAATGGCTTGTTTCGGCCATGATGTCTCGTTGCTGGCTAAGATTTGCTGTGCACATTGCACGGCATGTCGACTAACAGCGATAACAATTTGAGCTTGATGCAGGTGTTTAGAGAGGTGCGTGTCCGTGAGATCGGCGACAATGTCGATCAGAGGATGGTGATATGCAGAAATGCCGTGCCTTTCGAGCAGAGAGCAAAGCGCGCTGCCTTGCTCTCCCGGCCGAGTGACCAACACTGCCATGATTATTCGTGATCTGCGTACAGCTTAGTTAGGATTTCACGAGCGCCGTTATCCAGTAGTTCATTGGCTAACTGCACTCCTAACGTTTCGCCGTCTTTACGATGGCCACGGATTTCACCACGAACAATTTCGCTGCCATCTGGTTCGCCAACTAATGCGCGTAGCCAAATGTTATCGCCATCTAGCAGGGCGTAGCTGCCGATAGGTACCTGACAGCCGCCTTCTAGCGTCAGGTTCATTGCGCGCTCACACAAAACGCGGTCTACAGTGTCTTGGTGGTTAAGTGGCTCAAGTAGCTTAAGCAGCCTTTCATCGTCAAGGCGGCACTCAATACCGACAGCACCTTGGCCAACCGCAGGTAATGATTGCTCTGGCTCGATAAAGCTACGAATGCGCTCTTCAAGCTTCAATCGTTTAAGGCCTGCCGCAGCAAGAATGATCGCATCGTATTCACCAGCATCTAGTTTACCAAGGCGAGTGCCCACATTACCGCGAAGCTCTTTAATGATGATATCTGGACGATATTCTTTCAGTTGGCATTGACGGCGCAAACTGCAAGTACCAACCACTGCACCTAGAGGGAGTTCATCAATATTGCTATAGGTATTGGAGACGAAAGCATCACGAGGGTCTTCACGTTCACAAATGGTCACGAGGCCAAGACCTTCCGGGAAATCGACGGGCACGTCCTTCATTGAGTGAACGGCAAGGTCTGCACGGCCTTCTAGCATTGCGACTTCTAGCTCTTTTACGAATAAGCCTTTGCCGCCAACTTTTGCTAGCGGTGTATCTAAAATCACGTCACCTTTGGTCACCATGGTTACTAACTCGACTTCCAAACCAGGGTGAGCGGCTTGAAGGGCGTCTTTGACAAAGTAAGCTTGCCATAAAGCAAGAGGGCTTTTTCGAGTTGCAATGCGAATCGGTGTGGATTGTGTCATGATCTTCTCAATGCTGTTTGGATTTGGGTTTATCCTACCATTCTCATCAAGAAATGCTTACTGTTAGTTCGTTATCTCTGAGAGCTATGAATGGAATTACATGACGTTATGAAAATAGTGTGACTGGATTCTCAATTAGACTAAGGACTATTATTAGTAATAGGTAATAAGAGCGACACTACCGCGCGATTAATTTTGTGACTAAAGTATGGTTTTGCATCCTGAGTCGTGCGTGGGCGTGAAACTTTACCCGCACCAATAAAAGTGTTAAATTGATCACGTTTTTAGGCCGTTTTGGTTTAAAACGTCAGCAGATTTTCGTGATTGTTCAACCAAGGAATTCCCCTTGCAGGCTTACACCCAAAAAATCATTCAGCGACTAGATAATTTGAATCAGCAGCGAGTTGATCGCGCGCTGGCGCTTATGGATTCGCAAAGCCAGCAAGTCTTCCACTTGATTCCTGCCTTGTTGAACTACAACCACCCTGTGATTCCTGGCTATTACGATGCCGATGTCCCGTTTGGTGTACATGGGCTGGCGCTAAATAGCATTCAACAGCAATTCATTGATGACATTCAACTTGCGATTGGTCAGCCACTTAAGACGGCTGAGAAGCCGGCTATCTTGGGCTTATACACCATGGGTAGTACCTCATCAATTGGTCAAAGTACTTCTAGTGATTTGGATATTTGGGTGTGTATTTCGCCAGATATGGATTGTGACGAGCGAGAATTGCTGACCAATAAATGCTTGCTGATCACCGACTGGGCACAAAGCCAAGGGGTGGAGGCGAACTTCTTCTTAATGGATGAAGAGCGCTTTAGAAGCAACCATTCTGAAGAGATGACAGGTGATAACTGTGGCTCATCTCAGCACTTACTTTTGCTTGATGAATTCTATCGCAGCGCGGTGCGTATTGCTGGACAGCGTTTATTATGGCAAATCGTGCCGCCAGAAATGGAAGAGTGTTACGACGAGTACGTTTCTCAATTGTGCAGTGAAGGTTACATTGACTGTAGTGAATGGATCGACTTTGGCAAATTGAACCGCATTCCTGCTGAAGAGTACTTCGGCTCGAACTTGTGGCAGCTATACAAAAGTATCGATTCTCCCTACAAATCGGTATTAAAAGCCATTCTGCTTGAAGCTTATTCGTGGGAATACCCGCATACGCAACTGTTAAGCATCGACACCAAGCGTCGTTTCTTTGCCCATGAGCCAGACCTCTATGGCATGGATGCGTACTACTTAATGCTGGAAAAAGTGACTCGCTATTTAGAGCGAATCCAAGACGACACTCGTTTGGATTTGGTGCGCCGTTGCTTCTATCTCAAAACCCATGAAAAGTTGTCGCGTGAACCGGATGTCGGTTCAGTGGCTTGGCGCCGTGAAGCGCTGAGCGACATGATTGCAAAATGGGATTGGGATGCCAGCGTTGTTGCTGAGCTCGATGATCGCCGCAACTGGAAAGTTGAACAGGTAAAAGTGGTGCATCATGCGTTGTTGGATGCGTTGATGCAGAGCTACCGTAATTTGATTCAATTTGCGCGTCGCAACGACATTACCTCCGCTATCAGCCCGCAAGACATCAGTATTTTGGCTCGTAAGCTTTACGCCGCTTTTGAAGTATTGCCGGGCAAAGTGACGTTGCTCAACCCGCAGATTTCCCCTGATTTGCATGAACCGGATTTAAGCTTCATCGAAGTGAAAGATGGCGGTGTGAACAAGTCTGGTTGGTATCTCTATAAACAACCTCTGATCGCGCACCGCATTTTGGGGCAGCCATACTTAGAACATCATGAATACTTGAGCAAGTTAGTCTCTTGGGCATTCTTTAATGGTTTAATCACCGAGTCGACTCGTTTGCACGCGGTGGTGCGTGAAGCGCAACTGGATATCGATAAGTTCTACCAAATGGTGAGCGACTTACGAAATACCTTTGCGCTGCGTAAGCGCCGTCCGACGATGCAGGCATTAGCGAGCCCATGTGAAATCAGCCAGTTAGCGATGTTCATCAACTTTGAAAATGATCCTACGTCAGAGCTTTCGGGCCGTTCACTGAAAGTGGATGTAAAAAATACCGATATCTTCAGTTTTGGTCCGGAACATAAAAACTTAGTCGGCAGTGTCGACTTGGTTTACCGTAACTCCTGGCATGAAGTGCGTACGCTGCATTTCAAAGGGGAAACGGCGATGCTGGACGCACTGAAAACCATTCTGGGCAAAATGCACCAAGACGCGTTGCCACCAGAATCGGTGGATGTGTTCTGTTATGCGAAGAACATGCGTGGTGTGATGCGTAATATGGTCTACCAGCTTTTAGCGGAATGTATCGACTTACGCTTGAAGCCAGTAGAGCAAGAAAAACGCCGCCGCTTTAAAGCGATGCGCCTTGGTAATCAAACTTACGGGCTGTTCTTTGAACGTCGTGGTGTGTCGGTGCAGAAGTTAGAAAACTCCATTGATTTCTATCGCAGTATTTCTACTAACAAACTTAAAGGCTCGCCGCTATTAATGCTCGATCGTGAGCAAGAGTATCAAATGCCAGAAGCGGTGGATGGTTTTGCCAGTGAAGGTCTGGTGCAGTTCTTCTTTGAAGATAATGAAGATGGCTTCAATATTTATGTGTTGGATGAGTCAAACCAAGTTGAAGTGTATCACCAATTCAGTGGCTCCAAAGACGAGATGATTTCGTCCGTGAACAGCTTTTACACATCAGTAAAAGACGACAGTCGTGTTGCGTCGAAATTTATCAACTTTAACCTGCCTCAGTACTACCAGATTATCCATCCAGAAGAGGGCAATGCTTATATCATCCCTTATCGTAATGATGGTTGCTCTCCGCATCGTCCGACGAAAGCGGTGAACGCGTAATTAAACCCGTATCAATAAACAAAAAGAGCACTTCGGTGCTCTTTTTGTTTTGGTGACGATTGACGGACATTATGCCCAATCAATGGCTTCGCCCGCGTGCTTTTCACACTCTTGCTTCACCATTTCAAATAGCTCCATGCCCGTTTTTGAGCAGGTCCATTTATCTTCAATAAGCTTGAAGTGGAAACCACCAGATTTGGACGCTAGCCAGATCTCATGCATCGGCTCTTGGCGGTTAATGATGATTTGGCTGCGGTCTTCAAATTCCAATGTCATTACGTTGCCAGTGACTTCGTAATCAATGTCTGCGCCTGAATCATCGATGGATTCTTCGATGATTTGCATCTGCGCATCCACCAGTTGATGAAATTCAGTATCGTTCATCCGTCTATCCTATTGCTTTTCCTGAGTGTGGTGCGATTATAGGGGGCATTGATTCAATAATCACGATATGCGAAATGAAAAAATTAGTTACTGTGTTGTTTGTGATGGTTGCCGCGACGTTAGCGGGATGTGGCCAGTCTGGCTCACTATACATTCCAGATGACACTCAACAGAATGAGCAATCACAATAAATAACCGCGCCTTAGGGTGAAATTAGGGTTCAGCAGTCGAATAAAATAAGGGAAGCGAATTTTGGATTACTTCAACTATCAGGATGATGGCCAGCTTTGGGCCGAAGACGTCCCACTTCAAGCTCTTGCAGAGCAATATGGCACTCCTCTTTACGTATATTCTCGAGCCACGCTAGAGCGCCACTGGAAGGCGTTTGATAGTGCTGTGGGTCAACATCCTCATCTAGTTTGCTACGCGGTGAAAGCGAACTCAAACCTAGGCGTATTGAACGCACTGGCGCGTTTGGGTTCGGGCTTTGATATCGTATCAGGTGGTGAACTTGAGCGTGTGATTGCCGCAGGCGGTGATCCGAAGAAAGTCGTCTTCTCTGGTGTTGGGAAAACACCTGCAGAAATGAAGCGCGCTCTTGAGCTAGGTATCAAATGTTTCAACGTTGAATCTGAGCCAGAGCTAGAACGTTTGAACAAGGTTGCGGGTGAGCTTGGTGTGATTGCGCCAATTTCTCTGCGTATCAATCCAGATGTCGACGCGAAAACACACCCTTACATTTCGACTGGTCTTCGCGACAATAAATTCGGCATTGCGTTTGATCGTGCGCCAGATGTTTATAAATTCGCGCAAAGCCTGCCTAACTTGAATGTGCAAGGTATCGACTGCCACATTGGTTCTCAGCTGACCAATATCGACCCATTTATCGACGCGACAGACCGTTTATTAGCCTTGATTGATGATTTAAAAGCGCAAGGCATTAACATTCGTCACCTTGATGTCGGCGGCGGTTTAGGTGTGGTCTATCGTGATGAATTACCACCTCAGCCTTCAGATTACGCCAAAGCGTTACTTGGTCGTCTTGAAAATCACCAAGACTTGGAGCTGATTTTTGAGCCGGGCCGAGCAATTGCTGCGAATGCAGGTATCTTGCTAACGCGTGTTGAGTTTTTAAAACATACTGAGCACAAGAACTTTGCCATCATCGATGCGGCAATGAACGACTTGATGCGTCCTGCACTATACCAAGCATGGCAAGATATCGTGCCAGTTTCGCCGCGCACGGGTGAAGCACAGACTTACGATTTGGTTGGCCCTATTTGTGAAACCGGCGACTTCTTGGGTAAAGATCGCGCACTCGTTTTGCAAGAAGGTGATCTACTCGCGGTTCGTTCAGCTGGTGCCTATGGTTTTGTGATGTCTTCGAACTACAATACTCGTACCCGAGCGGCAGAAGTAATGGTGGATGGTAAACAAAGCCACTTAGTTCGCCAGCGTGAGGAGCTGACCAGTTTGTGGCAGCTGGAACAGATTCTACCGGAGTAACACACAACAAATGCATTTCCACTTTTCCAAAATGCACGGTTTGGGCAACGACTTCATGGTCGTCGACTGTATTACCCAGAACGTGTTTTTCTCGCAAGACCTGATCCGCCGTTTGGCGGATCGTCATACCGGCGTTGGTTTTGACCAATTGCTCGTGGTAGAAGCCCCTTACGACCCTGAAACTGATTTCCATTATCGGATTTTCAATGCCGATGGTAGTGAAGTCGAGCAGTGCGGGAATGGCGCGCGCTGCTTCGCGCGCTTTGTTCGCTTGAAAGGGTTGACCAATAAATACAGCATCAGCGTAAGCACCAAAAAAGGAAAGATGATTCTCAACATCGAAGATGATGGAGAAGTGACGGTCAACATGGGTGTTCCAGAGTTTGAGCCGAACAAAATTCCTTTTAAAGCCAAGCAAAAAGAGAAAACCTACATCATGCGCGCTGGTGAAAAAACGTTGTTCTGTGGCGCGGTAAGCATGGGTAACCCGCATGTGGTGACGGTGGTCGATGACGTGGATACTGCTGATGTCGATACATTAGGCCCGCTGCTTGAGTCGCACGAGCGTTTTCCAGAGCGCGTCAACGCTGGCTTTATGCAGGTGGTGAGTCGTGACCATATTCGTCTTCGAGTTTACGAGCGAGGCGCAGGTGAAACACAAGCTTGTGGTAGCGGCGCTTGCGCGGCGGTAGCGGTAGGGATTCTTCAGGGTCTGCTGGATGAAAACGTTAAGGTTTCTCTACCAGGTGGTGAACTGCGAATTGCGTGGCAAGGTCCGGGTAAGCCGTTGTTTATGACCGGACCTACAACGCATGTATTTGATGGTCAATTGTCTTGCTAGTAGAAGAAAAAGGAAACGGTTTGTCTCAAGTAGAAGCAGATGCCTTAACGGCTGAAGTGGTGGCCGAGTACCTCAAAGATCATCCCGATTTTTTTGTGCAGCGTCCAGAGCTTGTGGATCGTCTATCTTTCCCACACTCAGACTTGGGTGCGGTGTCTTTGGTGCACATACAAATGAATCGCCAACGTCAGCGCATTGAAGAGTTAGAGGAAGAGATCACCACACTGATGTCGCTTGCGGCGAACAACGATCGCACCTTTTACGAATTTATGGATTTGCAGGGGCAGATTCTAAAGTGTGGTGACTTTAAACAAGTCATTCATTCTATTGAAGGGAAAGCTAAAGCACTTGGCTTACGCGCGTTTGTTCGATTGTTTAGTCAATGCGACGCATCGATTCAATTGAGTAAGGAAAGTTATCAACGTTTTGCGACCACTCACTTAAATGGCAAAGATGCGTACTTAGGGCGTCTGAGAAAAGTGGATCGTGAAGCTTTGTTTGGCAATATGGATGTGCCGGAAATGGGGTCCTATGTGGTACTACCGCTGGTGAAACAGCAAACACTGGGCGTGCTTGCGTTCTCTAGTGAGGATGGCGGTCATTTTCAACCAGATATGGATACCTTGTTTTTGCGTCACCTATCATTAGTAGTGGCACATCTCGCTCAAACATTGGTATGGCAAAGTTACGATGACGACAACTCCCAACACTCCTCTGCCAAATAGTCTGCAAAAGCCTCTTGAGCGCTTCTATGAATTCTTACGAAGCGAAAAGGGGCTCAGCCTACATACTCAACGCAATTACAAACAGCAGCTAGAAACCATGGCGCAGCACTTGGCTGAAATGGGGCTTAAAGATTGGTCTCAAGTGGATGCAGGCTGGGTGCGCCAATTAGCAGGTAAGGGCATGCGGGAAGGCATGAAAGCCAGCAGTTTGGCGACGCGCCTCTCATCGCTGCGTAGCTTTTTCGATTTCCTTATTCTGCGTGGCGAGATGTCAGCTAACCCTGCCAAAGGGGTTTCAGCGCCACGTAAAAAGCGCCCGTTGCCGAAAAACCTCGATGTTGATGAAGTGAGCCAACTGCTTGAGGTCAACGAAGACGACCCGTTGGCTGTGCGTGATCGTGCCATGATGGAGCTGATGTACGGTGCAGGCTTGCGTTTGGCTGAGTTGGTGAGTGTGGATGTACGTGATGTACAACTGCGCAGTGGCGAGCTTCGTGTTATCGGTAAAGGCGACAAAGAACGTAAAGTACCATTCTCTGGCATGGCAACTGAATGGGTTGCCAAGTGGTTGAAAGTCAGGGGCGATCTTGCTGCGCCAGGTGAACCCGCCTTGTTTGTGTCTAAACTCGGAACGCGTATTTCGCACCGTAGCGTGCAAAAACGTATGGCAGAATGGGGACAGAAACAGTCTGTGGCGAGCCATATTAGTCCGCATAAATTGCGTCACTCGTTTGCGACACATATGCTCGAATCCAGCAATAACTTACGTGCGGTGCAAGAGCTTTTAGGGCACGAGAACATTTCGACGACCCAAATCTACACGCATTTGGATTTCCAACATTTAGCGCAAGCCTACGACCAAGCCCACCCACGCGCACGTAAAAAGAACGGGGAGTGAGCCGAAGTATGAAATTTTATCGCCGTATCGAGCCTATTAAGGCCATGACCTTCGATCTTGATGATACGCTGTACGACAATTACCCGGTGATTATCCGTATGGAGCGTGAGTTGCTAGCTTGGTTGCAGCAAACACATCCAGCCGTGGCGCACATGGATAAGGCTGATTGGATGCAGGTAAAAAAACATGTGCTCCAGCAGAGACCGGATCTCAGAAGCGATGTGACGCTTTGGCGTTTAGTGCAGCTAAAGCATGGTTTTCTTTCAGTTGGCTATGATGAAGCGCAAGCTCAAGCCGCAGCTGAAGAGGGCGTGCAGCTCGCTTTGGATTGGCGCAGTCAGTTTGAAGTGCCCCAATCAAGCTTAGATGTTTTGACACAATTGGGAGAGCGAGTTCCGCTCGTGGCGATCACAAACGGCAACGTCGATTTAGATAAAATTGGCTTAACGCCGTATTTTCAATGTGTGCTCAAAGCGGGGCCAGATGGGTTAGCGAAACCCGCCACCGATATGTTTACTAAGGCGAAACGGTTCTTGGATATTCCAGCAGAGAATATTCTGCATGTCGGTGATCACCTAACCACAGATGTGCATGGTGCAAAGTCGGCTGGTTTTGCGGCTTGTTGGTTCAATGATATGAATAAAAATGTCATTAACCATTCAAAAACACGTACTTTACCTGATATTGAAATCAATAGTTTGCAGCCGTTACTCACACTTTTTTAATTACTTTCGCATTAATCCATTCTAATCTCATTTTGTGTCTAGAAAAGCAGCGTAAAGCCACGTAAATTATTCACTATTAAGTAAAAAGA
This sequence comes from Vibrio sp. JZG10, assembly GCF_054064075.1. Taxonomy (NCBI): domain Bacteria; kingdom Pseudomonadati; phylum Pseudomonadota; class Gammaproteobacteria; order Vibrionales; family Vibrionaceae; genus Vibrio; species Vibrio sp. JZG10. The sequence continues at coordinate 49,005 of NZ_JBSUGE010000025.1, read as the reverse complement.
GTAACGCCACACGTCGTGGTGAAGATAGTGTTACGGCAGTGGTAGGTGCATGCGAGCTTTTTCAAAACTGGTTTATGATGTCAGTCAGTTAAATGACTTTTTAGTCACTTCTCAGTTCTCTTCAAGTAAACAATATTTGGTGCAAATATTGTCGACTCAATCACGCGACTTTACGACCACACTTGCGGACGCTGCTTTATTGTTGCTGCCGAATTCTCATGTCATGGGGCATAGTACGCGTAATGTCATTCTGGAGGGGGAGATATTTACCTCTGGTTGCCTGATCAGTGTGACTGAGTTCGAACAAACCACGCTTACTTCTGCCGTCCAAACCTACTCTTACTCCCCCGATATTGATGGTGGAGAGCTCAAACGCTCGCTTCTGTTGCAGCATAATTCGCAAGTGATCCTCAGCTTTGCTGTGCAAATTGAACGACGTGACTATCCCTTGTTTCAAACCTTCGCCAGTGAAGAAGTCGTGATCTCTGGAGGGTTGGCGCAAAGTATTGATGATGGCTGTTGGGTGCTATATCAAAACCGAGTTTACGATAATGCCGTAGTCGCCGTAGCTTTGCACAGCGATACCTTGAAGCTATGGACGGATGCGTATTCGGAATGGAACCCGATTGGCATGCCACATAAAGTTACCCATGCAAAAGGAACGCGCTTGTATTGCTTAGGTGAACAGAAAGCGTTGGACGTATACAAGCGTTACTTGGCGGATGGGCATGACGTGACGCTGAGTCAACTGCTCAGCTTTCCTTTATATCGAGAAAGCTTGGGGCGCAAGGAAGTTTGCACGGTAACGGAGCTGCACGCTGATGGCAGTATGAGTTTCGACAGGCCTTGGTGTCTTGGTGACGAAGTACAATTTTGCTATAACCACCCCTCATTAACGCTCGAACAGGTGCGACATGGTGTGGTTGAGTTAGCCATGCACCAACCTGAAGTCGTGATGATTTTTAACTGCGCGTCACGGTTAGACTTTATTGACAGCAGCGACGAAGTCCAAGCCTTCAAAGATATCGCGACGACGTTTGGTAGTTATTGTATGGGGGAGCTGCATGGCGGTATTGGACAGCCAGAAATTCTTCATCACAGCCTGACGTATTTAGCGATGCGAGAGGGAGACGAAGTGCAAACATTGAACTTGCCTAAGTCGCCCGTTAGCTCCTCTATTTCTCCGCTATTTAGCTTGATTAGAAATGCGATCGGCGACCTCAACCATATGAACGCGCATATGGGGTATCAACTCGATCGCCAAACGCGCAAGTTACAAGAAAGCTATCGGCGAGATAGTCGCACTGGATTACAAAACCGAGTCGCGCTGCAAGAGCGGCTGAGTAGCATCGATTTGGATGAGCACTTGCTGACTCTAAAGCTACTTAACTTCAGCCATATCAATGAAAAATATGGTTATAGAGTAGGGGATCAGCTACTTAAAGACCTCTCAATGCATTTTACGAATCGACTGCGAAAGCGTTTTGGCATGCCAACGGCTTTGCAGCTTTATAGTATTGGGGTTGGTGAGTGGGCGTTCATATTTAAAGCTGACCAAAGCAGCGAAACCATCAAACAGCACTTTACTCGTTTTGCCGACGCGGTAGAGCAAACTAATTTTGAACCAATTGGTCTGCGCGAAATAGATTATCTTTCTATCTCGCTGTGCGGCGGCTTAGTGAGTCGTCGAGATTTTCCATCAGCTTCTGCGGATGAGCTATTGCTTAAAGGCATTGAAGCGAGGCGTTCCGGTGTGCGCAGTAATACCCATATCTGCAATGCGAAAGACATCGAAGTCAGTGAGGATGTGCGTAAAGAGCAACTTGGATGGTTGAGTTGCGTCAGTAAAGCCATTCTCAAACAGAACATCATCACCTATAGCCAGCCGATAGTGCATGCGGATAGCCATAAATTGGCAAGCCAAGAATGTTTGGTTCGCATTTTGGAGGAGGATGGAACGGTGATTGCGCCAGGGCGCTTCCTGCCTATTATTTCCGATACGCATCTTTATACTCGATTGAGTCGGCACATGATCCATTCTACGTTATATTACATGCGAGATAAGCAAGGTGACTTTTCTATTAACTTATCGCCGCAAGATTTGCTTAGTGATAAAACTTTAATGCTTTTAGAGCATGAAATTTGTCAGCTCAATGACCCTAGGCGAATTGGTTTGGAAGTGTTGGAATCTGAGCAAATCAAAGACTACGGTCGAATGATCGAAGTATGCAGTCATTTCAGAAGCTTAGGAGCGCGTATCATTGTTGATGATTTTGGCTCAGGTTATTCCAATATTGATGAAATCCTAAAGCTGGAGCCGGAAGTCATAAAGCTCGATGGCAGCTTGATCCGTGATATCGATAAAGACTTAAAGCAGCGCAAAATAGCTTCTCAGTTGGTACGTTTATGTCAGGTGTTTAACGCGGAGACGGTGGCGGAGTTTGTGCACAATCGAGAGGTGTGCAAAATCGCGCAGGATATGGGCGTCGACTATCTGCAGGGCTACTACCTGGGTGAACCTACGCGTTTGTTTTAGTTGTGTTTCACGTGAAACCATTCTAAATAAAAACGCAGCCAAGGCTGCGTTTTTATTTAGAGCAATTCGGTTTTAGTTGCGTGAGCTCGGTGATTGCTTGAGAGCGTGTCCACTTTTTTCGGCTTGAAATAGTGCAAGGTAGTGAGCAAAGAATGTGAGCATTTTTTGCTGGTTATTTTGCTCGCCTAGTTGTCCGAGTAAATGTGCGGCGACTTCAAACGTGCACAAGTTACCTTGTTGTTGGTTGCGTCGCAGCTGATATTGCGAGTCCGCCGATGCAGACAGCGCCATAGTAGGGATACTTTCTAACCAACGGCTCTTGTTGATCATCTTGCGCGCCTCTTGCCAGGTGGCATCCAAAATAATAAACAGGGGATTTTTGGTTTGTTGCTGGCTTTGGATCGCCACATGTTCGAGTGTGACGCTTTCTTCACTTGGGAATAGAAGCACTGGATACAGTGACGGATCAGCTAATCGAACGAGCAATTCTTCTGGTGGTTGTTTTCGGTCCCAGATTACTCGCTCAATATTGAGTTGGCACTGCTCTAGTAGCTGGCCGGTATTAGTATCACGCGTCAGTTCATTCGGATGCATCAACAGCAAGATGTTGTGCTCGCTGGTAAGTTTCGGCACCAGTGAGCACATACAGTTGAATTGAAAACCACAATTTGGACACGGTTGCGACATTACAGACGAACTCCTTCGCGCACAGGGCTAACCCCATCCGAGAACAGACGCACGCCACTGATTTGGTTTGGCGTTGCCGTTGGTGCCATGCTTGGGTTGAGTGGGTAGCTAACCCCACTGTATTGCATCACGTGTTGGGCTGCCTTAGATCCGCCACCGCTGACATTAAAAATAAGATCTCGCCAGCCATGAGAGGTTTGTTGGCCGAGCATAATCGGGCTTTGTACCAGTGTGATGCGGCTATTGAAGCGCCACTCTTTTTCGTGATGTTCAAATATCAGCAATGTACAGCCACCGGAACCACACCAATCCAGCTGTACTAATAGCTCTTCGTTACCATCGCCGTTGAGGTCGTAAGTTAGCCAACGGTACTGGTTGTTGTTGGGGTTGGTTTGGTGAATGAAGAAGTAGTTGCGCACGGCGGCATCTACTTTGGAGTCAAACTCCGCACTAGAAGGTACGTCTGCACTGCTGATGGGCTTGTTGGCGCGTTTCTCGGCTGGTTGCATCATGCCCTCATCACGAGTGGTGGCAGGGTAAAGCACTAAACCACCATCGGCGATTGGGTATACCAAGTTACCGACTTTTTCTTTGGTCGCTTTGAGCTGATTGCCTTCTCGCGTAAACAGTCGCTCTGACATCAGTCTTTGTTGTTGATGATGCGTCATGACGACTTGAACCTGAGACGGACTTAATTGTTGCCAGTACCCACGTTCGATTAACGGTGCTTGCCCATTGGCGTAACTGTATTTTGTTGTGGCGCTGTGGTCTGGGTTTAAGGTCATTTGCACCTCAAAACCTTGTGATTGGGTTGAAGTCGCGACATAGGTATTGGCCCAGCCAAGCGTAGCGTCCACGTTTGCAGCCGTACCACAACCTTGATAAGTGTCTCCATCATGTTTTAGCGTCGCTTTCCAGCCATACAAAGAACCACTCATCGTATCTGAGCAGAGGTTTTCTGTTAGGCGAAGTTCACCATCTTGTAGTTGATATGTGCGCTGGCGAGGTTGAAGTTGACTGCTCTTAATCGCTAATTTTGTGGTTTGTTTGCCGATTGGTTGGAATGTCACTCCATTAGCCTCAAAGCTTGCCGACCAAGAAGGCTCATTACCAAACACGCGAGTTGGTTTGTTTGGTTGCTGACAACGGTTTGGATTTTCCGTTGTGAGGAAGTTCACTTGTTCCACGACAAAGTTAGCATCGAAATCGGCAGAAAACCCATCGATGCCCGGTGGGTTGAGATGGCCAATAACCTCGCCATACATGGTCTGGTAAGGCTCGTTATTTAACTGAATTGCTCGTTGCATTTGCTGTGGTGACAGTTGTAACCAATATTGCTTGTCGCTGCCACAAGGCATGATGTATTGACTCTCGTGACCGACGATCACTTTTCCACGTAGCATAAAGGTTTGAGGTTGAATGGTGTCAGGCTTATCTAAGGTGGCTGGTGGAGAAGCTGGGTCGGCAGCGCCAGATTGTGGCGGCTGCGAACTACATGCTTGCAGAACCAGCAGAGTGGCAAGCGCCACTGGGTTTTTCAAAGCCTTCATGTTATATCTTCCTCATTATTGTTACTCAATCGGCATCGGATGGCATTATGGCATATTGGTTATTTAAAACTGAACCAGATACCTTTTCTATTGACACGCTTCGAACCCAAAAGGTTTCATGTTGGGAGGGAGTTCGTAATTATCAGGCGCGCAATATGATGCGTGACCAAGTGAAGGTGGGCGATTTCGTCCTGATTTATCACTCTTCTTGCAAGAATGTTGGTGTTGCCGGTATTGCTAAAGTCGTGAGAGATGCCTATCCCGATCATTTCCAGTTCGATCCTGAAAGTGATTATTGCGATCCAAAGTCAGACCCAGACAACCCGCGTTGGATTATGGTGGATGTCGAATTCGTGCGTAAAACGGCGCGAGTGATTCCGTTATCGGTGATGAAAGCGATGCCAGAACTTGAGAACATGCCATTGGTGAAACGTGGAAATCGCTTGTCGATCATGCCAGTGACAGAAGAAGAGTGGGAAGCGATCCTTGGCAAAGAGAAGTTGCCAAGTCAGCGATAAAAGAAAAGGGCTGCGAATGTGCAGCCCTTTGTTATTGTTTGGAGTATTGCTGCTTACAGCAAGTGATCTTGTAGGTAGTGTGCAACCGCATCTTCTGCATTGCTGCCAATCACTTCGTTATTTGGCAATGCTTTCATCACTTTCTCGTGTGATGTACCCATGACCAATCCTTTACCTGCCATCGACAGCATTTCTACGTCATTCATGCCATCACCAAATGCCACGCAATTTTCTAACGTGAGGCCGAGTTTTTTCGCTACCGCTTCAAGAGCATGGCCTTTAGACACACCAGCACTCATTACTTCCAAGCACCATGGTGTTGAAAACGCAATATTCAGCTTATCGCCAAATTGTTCACGTAGTTTGTTTTCAAACACCACCAAGCGTTCGTGGTCTTGTGCTGGGTGAGTGAAGAAGATTTTCGCAATACCGTCAGTTGGCGCTTGGTCTTCATCGAATAAGACGTATGTGAATTCGTCATGGAAATCACGCAATGTTTCGTCGTCTTTGTTCATCAACCAACTGTCATTTTGATACATGTGGATAAGTATTTCTTGATCGTGCTTGATCGTGTCGATCACGCCTTGAACCAGTTCTGCAGGGACATTTTCGCTGTACATCAGCTGATCTTCCTGGTCATGCACACGGGCACCGTTCGAGGTGATCATGTAAGCCGGAATACCGACCTGACGACGGATGCTCGCAACGTCTACGTGGTGACGGCCTGTTGCAAAGACAAAGGTGTAACCCTTTTCATGCAGCGCTTTTAGCGTCTCTTTTGAGTAAGCACTGAGCTGATGGTTTGGTGCGAGTAACGTGCCATCCAGATCAGAGGCAACGATTTTAGTGATCTCTTTGCAAGGTAGCGATGTGCTCATGAAGTCCTCGTAAACGGTTTGGATAGTGTGGAACAGGTGATTGCAAACGGAGTACAGCAGACTGACTAGATCATGCTGCTCCGAATGCGGGGGAACTTTGGTCGGTTGCATCTGCATGGTTCAACGCAGCCAGACCCAAGCAGTGTACGTCAAAATGAGGATGAAAAAGAGGGTAAATCAATGTGCAGACATTTCCTCTTTAATCATGGCCGTGAAATGGTCGCCTAGAGTTCTTATTATGTTTTTTCGTTTGGCGATGATTTCGGGTCATTCATAAAGCGGAAGATTGCATCGAGTGCTTGATTACGATACTGGTCGGTCTCGAATAAGATCTCATGCTGTGCGCCTTCGATAGAAAGTAGCTCCGCATGTGGGTTGGTTTTACGCAATTTATCGATAAAACGTTTTTGTGCCAGATTGCTGACAATACGATCGTTTCCAGCTTGAATCAGGAGCACCGGTACTTTGACTTGGCGAGTCAATAAAAAGCACTGTTTTGCTGCCATTAGCCCTTGCCATACCCATCGTGTGCTCGGTCCACCGACTTGCAGTTCCGGTTTTTCCGTATAGAGATTTCGGAACCATTGGTAGCGACCATAGCTTTGGCTGAGCGGGTTATCTTCAAAGGGTTTAGGAAAGTAGGCCTGATGTCCTGGCGCATAACGTGGCAAAGTGGATACCGCTGACATAATTTGTGTCACTGGAATCGCTATTGGCGATAAGTACCATGGCAGATTAATACCAAACATAGGCGCACTGAGAATCAAACCAGTAAAGGGATGTTCTGGGTGAGTTTGCAGATAACGTGTAGCGATTGCGCCGCCCATGGAGTGGGCAATGATGAAACATTGCTGATAGTCGCTAAGGTTGTGTTTGTTTACGACCACGTCCATATCGTCAATATAATCAGTAAAGTCATAGACGTGACCCATATCTGAGTCAGACAATAGACGATCTGATAAACCTTGTCCGCGGTGGTCAAAGGAATAGACGTCGAAGCCTTGGCGATAAAGATCGTAAAACAGTTCTTGGTATTTCCAGGAAGATTCAATGCGCCCATTAACGATGAGCACGGCTTTTTTATGTTCTGGGTTGGTCAGTTTGCACCAGTAGATGTTCTTTTTCTCAGTTCCTTTAACAAAGCCTTCTTGGCGAGTTTGCCAAAGTGCCGCGATCGGACCACCAATTGCTTGCTCAAATAATGACTCTTGAGTATAAGTCAAAGGTGAATGGTTAGTAGCCATTAGTCGATTACCTGAAGATACGTTGTTTACGCGATGTATCATCGAAGAATTAGTGAGGAAATGCAATGGATACACACGTCTGGTTAGCTTATGTAGTAACTGCAATCGTTTTTAGTTTGGCTCCGGGGTCTGGCACGGTGAACTCAATCAGCAATGGTTTGAGTTACGGTACTCGCAAATCTTTGGGGGCTGTGATCGGTCTCCAAATTGGTTTGGCCATTCACATTGCGTTAGTTGGGGCGGGAATTGGTGCGCTGGTCGCACAGTCGGCAACGGCATTTTCTGTCATTAAATGGGTTGGCGCGGCTTATTTGGTTTGGTTGGGTATCCAGAAATGGCGAGACACCTCCAGCTTGGTGGCGGCTGAGAGCCACAAAGACATGTCTGGCATGGCACTCTTGTACAAAGCTATTTTGATTAACCTGACGAACCCTAAATCGATTGTTTTTCTGGTGGCGTTGTTTCCACAGTTTATTGACCCGGAACAAGACCAACTGACGCAACTGTTGGTGCTTGGTGTTACGACTGTTGTGATCGACGCGTGCGTGATGTTGGGTTACACCACCTTGGCGGCGCAAATGGGACGTTTTATTCGCTCCGATAAAATCATGGGGAAAATAAACAAAGTCTTCGGTTCAATGTTTATGGGTTGTGGTGCATTATTAGCAGCTGCAAAGTCATAAGCCATTTATAGGTCCTTCTTTAGCATGAATACAACGTATGTTGCTCGCCAGCCGATCTTTAACCGCAAAAGACAGACGCTGGGTTATGAATTGTTGTTTCGAGATGGGGAGAGTAATGCATACCCTTCGCATATTGAGTCAAACCGAGCAACATACCGATTAATTGTCGAGAATTTCCTATCACTGGGCACTAACCCAGTGATTGCTTCTTCGCGATGCTTTATCAATTTTCCTCATCAAAGCTTGGTGCGCCGCTTACCGCGCAGCTTGCCAAAAAACAAAATCGTCGTCGAAGTTCTGGAAACTTGCCAGCCGACCGATGATCTTCTCGATGCGATTCGCGAGTTGTATCGAGAAGGTTATTTGATTGCGCTGGATGATTTCACCTTAACGCCGGAGTGGCGTCGCTTCTTACCTTACGTGCACATCGTTAAACTCGATATCATGGCAATGGGGCTGGAAAAAGCGTGTGCGTTGGTCAAAGCTCACCTTGCTAAACGCGTCAAATACCACTTTTTGGCGGAACGTGTTGAAACCGCAGAAGAGTTTGAGCAAGCCAAAGCGGCTGGCTTTAAGTTTTTCCAAGGCTACTTTTTTAGTAAGCCATTAGTTTCGCAAACAAAATACGTGAGCCCTGAGCAAGTGTTAGCGCTACAGCTTTTTCGTGAAGTCTGCTCACCAGAGCCAGACTTTACTCGTATTGAAACCATCATTACGCAAGATGTCGCGTTGTCGTACAAATTATTGCGCTTTGTAAATACGCAAGCGCCAAACCTCGCTGTCGAAATCAGCTCGTTTCGTCAGGCCTTGATCTACCTTGGTCAGGATAATCTTAAGCAGTTTGTCTCCTTGGTCGTGGCGTCGTATATCTCTAGTAACAAGCCTCGAGAGCTGTATCACCTTTCATTACAACGAGCGCAGTTCTGCCAATTAATGTCGCGTTATCAGCCATTTTCCCACCTCAACGAACAAGGGTTTATGGTCGGTTTATTATCGATTTTAGATGCGATGCTTGATTTGTCGGTGGAATCTTTAGTCAAGCAATTGCCACTTAGCGAATCTGTACAACAAGCCTTATTACATCGCAAGGGGGTTTATGGTGCGCTGATTTCTCTCGAAGAGTGTTACGAGCGTGCCGACTGGTCAGGCGTTGAAAAAATCACGACGCAGTTGGGATTGTCTTTGGAAGAGGTTAAGCTCTCGTTAGGCGAAGCGGTTCGCTGGAGTCAAAACGTCGCAACCGCGTAAATTTCTGCCGTATCTTTAGTCTCTCTAACCGTTCTTCTCTCAATCTTTATTGGCTGTTTCGATGTGAAACTTTTATGACGATGATGGGATCACTCTTGACGACATCTCAGAGTTAAATAAATATATACGCATATCCATATATAGGTATGTTTATTATGCTTCCACATCAGTTTTTCAAGCTGTTATCCGATGAAACGCGCGTACGTTGTTTAATGCTGGTGGCCCGTGAAGGCGAAACTTGCGTGGGTGATTTGGCGTTTGCGTTGCAAGAGAGTCAGCCGAAAGTTTCTCGTCATCTTGCTCAGTTACGCTCTAGTGGCATCTTGGTGGATAAACGCCGAGGGCAATGGGTGTACTACGAATTATCGCAGCAATTACCAGGTTGGATGCGTAAGCTGATTGAAGACTTAGTGGCATCAAACTGTTTAAAGCAAGAGTACCAAGACGACATCACACGCCGTCACGATAAAAGTCGTGAGGCTTGCTGTTAATAGCAAACAGAGATTCAAGGTAGAAGATTAAAGGGTAAAACTATGACAATTAAAGTAGGAATTAATGGCTTTGGCCGAATTGGTCGTTTAGCACTGCGAGCGGCATTCGACTGGCCAGAGTTAGAGTTTGTGCAAATCAACGATGTCGCAGGTGATGCAGCGACGCTTGGCCACTTATTAGAGTTCGATTCAGTGCAAGGTCGTTGGCACCATGAAGTGCAGGTTGAAGGCAATGAACTCGTCATCAATGGCAAGCGCATCGCCACGACTCAGCAACGTGACATCGATGCCGTGAACTGGTCTGGCTGCGATGTTGTGATTGAAGCGACAGGTGTACACCGCAAAACCTCGTATCTAGACCAATACCTCGATCAAGGTGTGAAGCGCGTGGTGGTGAGTGCGCCAGTGAAAGAAGAAGGCATTGCGAACATTGTTGTTGGCGTGAACGATCATATTTTCGACCCTGAAAAACATCGTATCGTGACAGCCGCTTCATGTACAACAAACTGTATAGCGCCTGTGGTGAAAGTCATTCATGAGAAGTTGGGCATTGAGCAATCCTCTTTCACGACAATTCACGATTTGACCAATACGCAAACCATTTTGGATGCGCCACATAAAGACCTGCGTCGTGCTCGTGCGTGCGGCATGAGTCTTATCCCGACCACTACCGGTAGTGCGACAGCAATTGTGGAAATTTTCCCAGACTTAAAAGGCAAGATTAACGGCCACGCGGTACGTGTACCATTGGCGAATGCGTCATTGACCGACATCATCTTCGATGTAAAACGCGATACCACAGCAGAAGAAGTGAACGCTTTGCTGAAAGAGGCGTCGGAAGGGGAGTTAAAAGGCATTCTTGGCTTTGAGGAACGTCCGTTAGTGTCGATCGATTACAAAGGCGACCAACGCTCAACCATCGTTGATGCACAATCCACCATGGTGGTTGGCTCACGAATGGTAAAGATTTACGCGTGGTACGACAATGAAATGGGTTACGCAACGCGCACCGCAGAATTGGTTCGTAACGTTGGTCTGGCATAACAGGAGTTCATAATGTCTCATCCTACATGGCAATTAGATTTGGATTCTGGTGCATTAGTCCTAACACCGTGCCCGGGTACCAAAGGCGTCGAGTTGAAAGCGTCGTTGGAACAGTTGAAGGAGCAGGGGGTTCAAGCGGTCGTTACTGCATTGGACGATAGCGAGTTAGCAGCGAAAGACGTTGCGGCTTTGGGTGACACCACTCAGCAGCTGGGCATGAAATGGTTCCAGATCGAGATTGAAGATGACTGCGCACCAAGTGAAGAATTTGCGGCGAAGTGGCACCAAGCCAGTCCGGAACTGCATGCGATTCTTGCTCAAGGTGGCAAAGTCGCGATGCACTGCATGGGTGGCTCGGGTCGCACAGGTTTGTTTGCGGCTCACTTGTTGCTAGAGAAGAAATGGCAGTTAGAAGATATCGTGCGAGAAGTGCAAGCTCTTCGCCCTGGTGCGTTTACAAAACCGGTGCAGCTTGAGTACATCGAACGCGTGGCGAAAGACGCTTGATCAGCTTAAATAGCTTTTGGAACATCATGATCCAAAAGCTATTTTCCAGTTTATATAATGGAAAATAGGTCAGCAGTAAAACTAAAGATTTTAATTTAAGCTTTTGTTTTTATTGGTTATCTTTGTCCATTTGTAAATTTCGGTGTGTTTGTGAATTCGAACTAAGGTTGTATCGCCTTATGGTTGGTGTACAGGTTAATAAGCATTTGGCACATGATGATCTAAATGCATCTATCGCTGTACATAAGAGGTCAATATGATTTCTCAATTGAGCAAAAGTATTCGTCAGTACATGTTAGTGACGTTTAACTATTGGAACTTTACCGTGACCGACGGAGCGCTGCGTATGCTGGTGGTGCTCTATTTTCACGACTTGGGTTATTCCACGTTAGCTATTGCCTCACTGTTCCTTTTCTATGAATTTTTTGGTGTGGTGACCAATTTGATTGGTGGTTGGTTGGGCGCAAGGTTAGGCCTGAACAAAACCATGAACATTGGTTTAGCGATGCAAGTGTTTGCGCTGTTGATGCTGGCAGTACCCAACGCATGGCTGACGATTCCTTGGGTGATGGCGGCGCAAGCTTTGTCGGGGATTGCCAAAGATCTCAACAAGATGAGTGCCAAGAGTGCGATTAAAACATTAGTACCAGACGAGCAGCAAGGCGCACTTTACAAATGGGTGGCCATTTTGACGGGCTCGAAGAATGCGCTCAAAGGAGCGGGTTTCTTTGTCGGTGGCTTGTTGTTGTCTTGGGTGGGTTTCCAAAACTCGATGTTTATTATGGCGAGTGTGCTGGCATTGGTGTTTGTTTGCAGCATGATCTGGCTAGAAGCTGACATGGGTAAAGCAAAGAGCAAACCTAAGTTTCGCCAAATTTTCTCCAAGTCCGAATCTATAAATATTTTATCTGCGGCACGTATGTTCTTGTTTGGGGCGCGTGATGTGTGGTTTGTGGTCGCTCTGCCTATTTATCTCGGCAGTGTGTTTGGCTGGGATCACTTGTGGGTCGGTGGCTTTTTAGCCGCATGGGTCATTGCTTATGGGTTTGTGCAAGGCTTTGCGCCGCGTATTACTGGCAAAGCGCAAGGTCGCGTGCCTGATGGTAGTGCAGCATTAGTATGGGCGGGAACTCTTGCGTTAATTACGGGCGGTATTGCTTATGGTGTGCAAATCGGCTGGCAGCCTGAGTTGGTAATTGTTGTGGGGTTAATGATTTTTGGTGCTGTGTTTGCCATTAACTCTTCACTGCACTCGTATCTGATTGTGAGCTATGCCAAAGGCGATGGCGTATCTCTGGATGTGGGTTTCTATTACATGGCCAATGCGATGGGACGTTTGATTGGCACGGTATTATCGGGTTGGATCTACCAAGAGGCTGGTCTTGCGGCGTGCTTATGGGTCTCCTTTGCTTTCTTGGCGCTGACGACGTTGATTTCGATTAAGTTGCCAAAAGCTAACGTTGCCACTGCGTAACTATTCCCAGTATTGCTATCTGTAGATGGTATAAATGGCTCCAAATCGGAGCCATTTTTGTTTCTTATGCGCCGTTGATGTAATCAAACTGTGTGGGTTTGGCATCGAGAGTGAATGCTGATGTTTGGTTCTCGTTAATTGATTAGAGTGGTGATGAAATCCCCGTTGTAGGTCATTGTTGCGTTAAAAATAAGCAAAAACAGATTGTTAACCATTTCACTGGCTGAGATTTACCCTATGCTATAAACGATAAGCGACTCAAAGTAGGGAAAGGTATGAGAGAAAGGGTTCTGTTTTTTGATTTATTGCGCTGCTTTGCTGCGGTGGCAGTGATCGCCATTCACGTCTTGGCCCCTTATCGAAATGAGTTAGGAGTGATTCCATTTGACCAATGGTTGACGGCGGTAGGCGTTAATAGCGTTACCCGCTGGGCGGTGCCAGTTTTCATTCTGATCACCGGAGCGCTGATGCTCAGTGACACTCGACCATTTGACGGTAAGTATTATATCAAAAGGCGTTTAGGCAAAGTCTTAGTCCCATTTCTTATTTGGTCGATGTTTTATGCATACCTCTCTGGCTGGACGGCTCAAGGGTTTGACTTTGAAACCGTAAAAGAGGTGTTAAGCAATAGCCCATTTCACGCAACGTATTATCACCTCGGTTTTTTCTATTACTTTATACCGCTGTATTTTGTGATTCCGTTGTTCCAATGGATGGTACGCAACGTTGATGACAATGTGTTGTATACCTATCTCGCATTTTGGATTTTCACCAGCACGCTGTTTTTGTTCAAGGTTGATGGTCCGTGGAGTAACCAAATGTGGCTCTACATGGGTTACCTTCCTCTGGGTTATGTTCTATTTCAAAAAGTGCCTTTGAACCGCTCTATGGTGACCTTATTTACAGGGTTTGGCCTCGTCGCGTTGGCTGTGACATTTACTATGGTCGTGACGAACAGTTTAGAGGCGGAGAAGTACACGGTTGGACGCTGGCTGTCTTACAAAACACTGAATGTCATTCTAGCGGCTTCGATGATTTTCATGATCGGTCGTTACTTTGGGGAAGGCTTGTCACCAAAAGTACAAAAAGTGGTGAGTGTGATCAGTCAGCACAGCTTGGGGATTTATTTACTTCACCCAATTTTCTTATGGCCGATGAAAGCGTTTGGTTGGTACACCGGACATCCCGCATGGGTGATTCCAGTCTGGATCATTATCAGTGGAGCTGGAGCCTTGGCGATGAGCTATCTATTTTCTCGCTCTGCCAAGACTCGTTGGTTACTGCCTTAACGTTTGATGGCGAAGTGAAGGAATTTGTTACCACGATAGGTTAGCGTTCCTTTATCTCCAGGGTTGAGTGCATGGTAGTAGTGCACTCCAATTTGGAACTCTCGTTTAGGGCCAATAGAACCGCGTTGGACATAAATCCAATATTCTTGGTCGTCTTGGCCTGGTGGTGCATCTGGGATGTCGATAGCTTGCTTATCTAAAATAGTTACCTGCGCGCTTTGTTCTGGAGCGTCTTCGCCCACATAGTGCTTGCTATAGAAACGAAAAAATACCCATGCGCCCAAGGCAATAAGGGCGAACAGGGCGACAATAAGTGAGATTGGCATGTTAACCTCCGATGTTTCATTGAGCTCTATTCTACAGAACTCACTGATGAAACGATGAGTTGAGGTAACTTATTCATAATCTAATGAAAGGGACATGAATTTTATTCGGCGCACTTCACGGTTTACCTCAATGGGCGCGCGATGAAATCGTTGCTTCATCTGCAAGCTACGTCACTAAAGCTGAACTAAGCAGCTTTCACTTGTCTGGCTATATGCGCTCAAGGGCACAAATTGAAAGTAAAATTGCACTTAACGGCTCGAAAAAGCTCTAAATTTATAGAAGAATAAAAATAACGAACACGGGAAGGGTCTGGTAAGGAGGGTTACGATGTCAGATATTGAAAAAGTAGTCATGCGTACCCGAACGATCGAAAAACTTTTGCGTACTCAGTACCATGCAGAAGGGAAAGGGTTACACCAACTTATTAATAGTTGTGAAGAACGTTTACCACATGACGTGATAGCGAAGCTTCGTTTTATCGCTACTGTGCGTAATAAAGTGGTTCACGAAGACGATTATAAGCTGGATGATCGGAAAGGCTTTATGGCGGCATGTGACGCTTGTGAAAAAGAGCTAACGCCAAGAAGCTCTCGTTTTATTTGGCGTGCAGCAATTTTGCTAATGACGTTGATTACGCTCGCCGCTCTTGGTTTCTACTACATGCATTGGGATATCTTGTCCAAACACATACAGTAGAAAAGCACAGATAAATAAAAAAGGACGCATTTGCGTCCTTTTTTATTTTTAATCAGTAGGTTAGTACATCATTGGCAGTGTCATTAAACCCACAACCACTGCAATCATTACCAGCCCTTGTTTTTGAGAAGATGAAATCATAACACTACCCCTTAATCTTTGATGAACTCGATGAATTTAATATAGCACTGTTTTTGGGGTTTGATCAACATATGCTCGATAATCTTTTCAAAAAATACACTTAACTTGTCTTTTTTTACGTGTTTTTGACTAATGAAACTGTGTTTTTTGTGTTGTATTTAAAATGCTCGTATTGTGTGATTGTTGTTCGTATTTTGTTTAAGTGTGTGATTTTAAAGTGTCAATCTTAGTTTGTTGTTGGCTTGGAAATTGTTTTTTGTTTCGGTTGGTATGTTGATTGCCGATTTTGTCTGTGTTTCTCAAAAATTGAGAAAATAAAAAGATGTGCTATGGAGGTGCATCATTGAGTTGAGGTGTGGAAGGGGAATTTTCTTATCTAATGAGAAAATATGGGCTTAAAAAGTGTTTAGTGATTTGATGGTTTATGAAGTCGGTGTTTTCGATGGTTATTGAGAATGTGGCTTTATTTATCATTAGCTTACGTTCGTTATTTGATGTTTTTGTTATTGAGTTAAGTTTGATTTTTCATGTTGTTCTAATCTGTTCATCGGTGGTTTCTACTATCTTAGCTCGCTACCAAGACGATTTTCTGTTTTGTGTCTGTTATTTATTCTTGTTGCCTGTGATGTATACAGTCTGATGGTTTAGTCATCAGTTTTTGACGTGATGGGTTACCAAGGCCATTGGGCTGCTTTTTAGTTAAATGGCCTGACTAAGCGCGGGTTATTGTGCCGTGTGATTTGATGAACTTGGCTCATGGGATAGGGCTCTGTCCCATATTTATGGCCGTCACTAAGGCTTATCGACTTAATTGTTGTGCAGACTGAGGGTTACAAAATGTTTCGAATCGCTAGCGAGATCCAACTTTCGCAGATTGTGTCTTTACATCAAAACTGGTCTACCTAGACTAGCGGCGAGTTTAAGTAAAAGGTGTATACGGCATGTGGAGTTGGCTGGCGATAGGGCTATCAGGTGTGTATTCCGTGTTGGGAGCAAAACAAGCTAACCCGACACAATCCCTCGTGTTTAAAATCTTTACTCTGCTACTTCTTCTTGTGTTGGTGTTAACTCAAGGCGCATCCGCAACATATACCTACTGGATTGCGGGTGGGCTTATTGTGTCTATGGTGGCAGATACGCTGCACTCGTTTAAAACTCGCAAGCTAATTTACTTTGCTGCGTACTTACTTGCTCAGGTGTGCTATAGCAAGTCATTTTGGGTGCAGCTTAATGGTGAGATTGTCTGGTGGCTTTTGGCCCTACTGCTCGCAGCGAGTATCGTGGCGTTCTTTTTGTTGCTACCTCAACTCGACTCTTTGGTGTTTCCTGTTGTGATCATGGGGATGATGTTGGTTCAGCTTGCTTGGGCGGCGGGTGAAGTTTGGTTGCAGGCCCCGAGCTATGCCAATGCTATCGGTTTCAGCGGAACCCTAGTTTTGATCTATTCGGCGTTGGCGTATGCGATACACGGTTACCGAAAACCGATGAAACACGCCTATTTGTGGGTAAGTGGTAGCTACTTCTTTGCCCACGCCCTCATTGTTGCCTCCATCATTTACTAATTTAAGTCAAAGCAGCTCCCGAAGATTTCAGTAAACTGGACGTATTGTTCTTGATGACTGGAGTAAATAATGAGTGAAATCCATGCCCACGAGCTGCTAAACCTACTTCGAGAAACGCCAATGGATCGCGAAGCGCTGGCACAGCACTTTGGCAACACCGTTCGCTTTCACACCTGTAAACTGAATGATCTAGACTTAGATACATTGCTAGCATTTTTGCTCAAGCGCGACAAAATCCGTGAGCTTGAAGGTAAGTTTGTGGTCAATATGGCGCGTGTCTGCAATCACTAAGCGGCGGCTATGATGCGAGGGTGAATATGCTGTTTTCGCCCTCAGCCATATACTCACGTTGTCAGTTTGCTATACACTGGCCGCCATTTTTTAGGTGAGGCCAGAATATGGACATTCTTTCTGCAGCGACCATGCTGTTTCTAATCATGGACCCTCTCGGTAATTTGCCGATTGTGTTGTCTATTCTCAAGCACATCGATCCTAAGCGTCGCCGTAAGGTATTGATTCGTGAACTACTGTTTGCCTTACTGATCTTGATGTTGTTTCTGTTTGCAGGACAAAGCATCTTAAGTTTTTTGCATGTCCAGCCAGAAACGCTCAGCATTTCAGGTGGCATTATTCTCTTCATTATCGCGATTAAGATGATCTTTCCGAGTGCTGGCAGCATCACTGGACTGGCGGCAGGCGAGGAACCCTTTATTGTTCCGATGGCCATTCCTATGATCGCGGGCCCTTCAGTGATTGCAGCATTGCTTTTGCTCTCTTCACAGCATCCAGAAAAAATGTTGGAAATGTCCGCATCAGTTGTGATTGCGTGGGGCGTAACATTTTTTATTCTAATGTTTTATGGCTTCTTTAATCGTTTGTTGGGCGAGCGTGGCTTAAAAGCGGTAGAGCGTTTAATGGGCTTGTTGCTGGTGATGATCTCTACTCAAATGTTTTTGGATGGTGTTAAGAGCTATCTTGGGTGATGGAAGAAACGCAATAAAAGAGCCGCTCTTGTGAGCGGCTTTTTAGTATTTGGGCGATTACATCATGTGTTTACGACGAATATCGAGCAGGGCAAAAATACCAAAGATCAGGATGGAATATTTTTCCCAACTGCTCATTTTAATTTTGTCGCCAAATGCGCCAATGAAGATGGCCATTTGTAAACCGTGCATGATGAACAAAAAAGCGGTCATGATGTACAGCGCAATCGCGGCATTACCGGGAAACGGCATAAAAATATTTAGGATTAATACTAACCAAACAAAGGCGATAGCCGCTTTGGCCAGCATAATTAGTGCTTTCATTTAAGTATCCTTTTAAATCGAGGCGTTATGCGGAGGTACGTTCATACAGACGATAGCTCACTTGGCCTGCTGTTTTTTCTCGATGTAACTGCCAGTTTTCTGGTAAGTCGGCAATATTGAGTTCTTTTTCTGTTTCAATATAAATCATCGCATCTTCCGCGAGCCAGCCATTTTGTTCTAGCAGAGCCACGGTTTCATCTAATAGTCCCTTACGAAACGGTGGGTCAATAAACACCACATGGTGAGCAGTACCCGGCTGTTCTAAAAAGCTCAGTGCGTCGGTATTTACCACTTGGATGTTGTTCGCGTTAAGAGAGGCAACATTCTTTTGTAACTGTTGGAAAGCTTGTGGGTTCAGCTCGACCATGGTCACTTGCTCTGCTTGGCGCGAAGCCGACTCAAAGCCTAAACCGCCGGAGCCGGCAAATAAGTCGAGACATTTTGCTTGCGGCACATCTTGAGCCAGCCAGTTAAATAGCGTTTCTTTGACGCGATCGGTCGTTGGGCGTAAGCCTTCAGCATCGTGTACAGGAAGTTTTCTGCCTCTCCATAAGCCACTAATAATGCGAACAAAGCCCGTTGTTGGCTTTTTTTGTGATGAGTTTTGCTGGCGACGTCTTACCATAGATTTTTTGACCGCTAATAAAGTGATACTATATCTAATCGCCCAAGCCGTGAGCTTGGAGCTTGGATACAGCCCAGAATATTCAAGATGACAGAGTGTAACACTAATAAGATTAGAATTACCTAATCGGAAAGTTTTCACAACTTTGTCATTAGCCTTTTTTAGACAGATAATAATCTTGTCAAAAAAGAGTCATTAATAGATAAAAGAACAATCTAGGATAGCCCCAGATGACGGAAAAAAAGAAGCGCGGATTACTTTCGTGGCTAGGTTTTGGTGACGAAGAACAAAGCCCAAAACCAAAAACTGAAGAAACAGTAAAAGAAGAAGCAGTGGAAGCGCCTTCTGAAGAGCAGCAAACCGACGCGGCTGCTGAGCAAGCGGAAGCAACGCCAGAACTTGAAGAAGAAGCGAAACAATCAGAGGCTGCCCCAGCAGAAGCAGAAGCAGAAGCAGAAGCAGAAGCAGAAGCAGAAGCAGAAGCAGAAGCAGAAGCAGAAGCAGAAGCAGAAGAGCCTCAAGAGCCTGCTGCACCTCGCGTTCAAGAACAAGAAAAGCCAACAGAGAGCTTTTTTGCTCGCCTCAAACGCAGCCTAAGCCGAACAAAAGCAAATATTGGTGCTGGCTTCTTCGGTCTGTTCAGCGGTAAGAAAATCGATGAAGACTTATTTGAAGAGCTAGAAGAGCAACTGCTTATTGCTGATGTGGGCATGAATACCACAACAAAAATTATCAACAACCTGACAGAAAAAGCCACACGTGGCGATCTGAAAGACGGCGAAGCCCTTTATGGTTTGTTGAAAGAAGAAATGGCTGAGATTCTTTCTAAAGTCGAACAGCCACTAGAAATCGACAGCAACAAAACGCCTTACGTCATCTTAATGGTGGGTGTAAATGGCGTGGGTAAAACCACGACCATCGGTAAGCTTGCCAAGCAGTTCCAAACTCAAGGCAAAAAAGTGATGCTTGCAGCGGGCGATACTTTCCGTGCCGCAGCGGTTGAGCAGCTACAAGTATGGGGTGAACGTAATAATGTTCCTGTGATTGCTCAACATACTGGCGCAGACAGTGCTTCTGTTATCTATGATGCGATTGCAGCGGCAAAAGCACGTGGTGTGGATGTTGTGATTGCTGATACCGCGGGTCGTCTACAGAACAAAGCGAACCTAATGGAAGAGCTGCGTAAGATTGTACGTGTGATGAAGAAAATTGATGACTCAGCACCACACGAGATCATGCTAACGCTTGACGCAGGTACAGGACAAAATGCCATTAGCCAAGCGAAACTTTTCAGTGATGTTGCCCCTCTAACCGGGATTACTTTGACTAAGCTGGATGGTACAGCGAAAGGCGGCGTAATTTTCGCTATTGCTGACCAGTTTGGTATTCCAATTCGTTACATCGGTGTGGGTGAAGGTATCGAAGACTTGCGTCCATTTGAAACTCAAGAGTTTATTGACGCACTGTTTAGTCGTGAAGAATAAAAAGAGTTAGAGGAAATCAACGGTGATCAAATTTCAGCAAGTAAGCAAAGCTTACCGAGGTGGTCGACAAGCACTGCAAAAAGTCGATTTTCACCTGAGGCGCGGTGAAATGGCGTTTTTAGGCGGGCATTCCGGGGCTGGTAAAAGTACCTTGCTGAAATTGATCTGCGCGATAGAGCGACCAACTGATGGGAAAATCCATTTTAATGGCCACGACATCACGCGTATTCCAAGCAAAGACATCCCTTTTTTGCGCCGCAATATTGGGATTGTTTTTCAAGATCATCGTCTATTGATGGATCGCAGCGTATACGACAATGTCGCTCTGCCAATGCGCATCGAATCGATTTCTGAAAACGAAATCAAACGCCGTGTTTCTGCGGCGTTAGATAAAACAGGCTTACTCGATAAAGCTCGTTGTCTACCTAGTCAACTTTCTGGTGGTGAGCAACAACGCGTCGGTATTGCTCGTGCCGTAGTCAATCGACCAACGTTGCTGGTGGCTGATGAGCCGACAGGTAACCTTGACCCAGAATTATCCAACCGTGTGTTGCGTCTATTCGAAGAATTTAATCGTGCGGGAGTGACCATCTTACTCGCCACGCACGATGTGGGGTTAGTAAACACTCGCCCACAGTATCGTCATTTTGAATTAAACCAAGGCTTCCTAAGTGAGGTAGAAGACTATGGCAGGTAACAAGCACTCCCAAAAGAAGGGGAAAGGCCGCAGTGCCAAGCGTGCAAATACCGATGGTTTTTTCTCTGTCCACGCAAAACAAGCAAAATCCTCTTTTAGCGCCTTATGGCAACGACCTTTAGGTAATATCCTAACCCTAGCCGTGATTTCAATGGCACTTGCTATGCCAGCTTGTTTGTATCTACTGGGGAAAAACGTCGCGGGTGCCGCGGAAGATGTGGCATCTCCCTCGCAAGTTAGTGCTTACTTAGTAGAAGGCATGCCGGATGCACGTGTGATGGTTCTCAAAGATCAAATTGAAACTTGGCCTTTGGTAAAAGAAGTAGAATATATTTCACCGCAACAAGGTCTGTCTGATTTGAGCCAATATGCAGGATTCGATCAGGCTATCAGCCTTTTAAGTGGCTACGCGCTACCCGGTGTGTTGGTGATTACGCCAGCCTCGGAGCTAAAAAGTGATATTCAGTCATTAGCCAAAGACGTTCGAGATCAACAAGACGTGACCGATGTGAGACTTGACGAAGACTGGCTGGCGCGTCTTGATGCGATCAAAACTCTCGCGAGTATTATTGTCATTACTCTGACAGTGTTGATGCTCGGTGCGGTATTTTTAATCGTTGGCAACACGTTGCGATTTAATGTGCTGGCGAATAAAGAAGAGATTCAAACCATGAAACTGATCGGTGCGACGGACAGTTTTATTCTGCGCCCTTATTTGTACACGGGTATGTGGTTTGGCGTATTAGGTGCCACCATCGCTTGGTTGGTAACGGCTTTAGTGACCATTGTTATGAATAGTGCGGTGGAAGATCTTGCTGCGTTGTACGACAGCCAGTTTCGCCTGATTGGTCTAAGCTGGGATGAATCTTTGCTATTAATCATCATTGGGAGTCTTTTGGGATGCATTGCGGCGCGCTTTTCTGCGCAACGACATTTAAAAGAAATTGAACCAGTTTAAGTGATGAAGGTCTTACTACTTGGATTTTATTAGCACTAGCTAATCTGGATCCCTTGTTTAGACCGAATGTTTATGGATAATTGCTTCCCCTTCTTGAAACTTGTTCATTTTGAGTTCAAGATATCGAAGCTAAATTTGCAATGTAATGCTCCAGATCAGAGATTGATGAGGAATTGAATGACAAAAGAAGCGTATCCGATGGCTCTAGTCACGCAAGATAGCCTTGATAGCTATATTCGCTCAGTAAACAGCTACCCAATGCTGACTGCAGACGAAGAGCGTGAGCTGGCAGAACGATTACACTACAAAGGTGAGATTGAGGCTGCAAAAGGTCTAATTCTTTCGCACCTACGATTCGTTGTTCACGTTGCTCGTGGTTACTCTGGCTACGGTTTGCCAATGGCGGACCTTGTGCAAGAGGGTAACATCGGTCTAATGAAAGCCGTTAAGCGTTTTAACCCAGAAGTAGGGGTTCGCTTGGTGTCTTTTGCTGTCCACTGGATCAAAGCAGAGATCCACGAATACGTGCTACGTAACTGGCGTATCGTGAAAATTGCGACCACTAAAGCGCAACGTAAGTTGTTCTTCAATTTGCGTAAGTCGAAAAAGCGCTTGGGTTGGTTTAACAACGGTGAAGTCGAAACCGTTGCGCGTGAGTTAGGTGTTGAACCTTCTGAAGTTCGCGAGATGGAATCACGCTTAGCGGCGGTGGATTCAACCTTTGATATGCCAACTGACGAAGACGACAGCTCAAACGCTTACACAGCGCCGATGCTGTACCTAGAAGACAAATCGTCTGATGTGGCTGACAACATCGAAGCTGCAAACTGGGAAATGCATACCAACAATCGTCTGGGTCATGCATTAGCGAGTTTGGATGAGCGTAGTCAGCGCATCGTGCGTTCTCGTTGGTTAGATGATGAGAAAGCAACATTGCAAGACTTAGCTGATGAGTTTGGTGTTTCTGCCGAGCGTATTCGCCAGCTAGAAAAAAACGCAATGAAGAAACTAAAATTGGCCGTGGGTGAATTTTAATTTCCACTGCTAATTGAAAGTAAGATTTTCATAGAAAGCCGAGATCATGTGATCTCGGCTTTTTTATTGTCGATCGAAAATCGATAGCGTTTGCGATCCATATTTTATGTGCTACCTGTGTATAACTCTGTGAATTAATTATTTATCAATTGTTCGAAACCCGGGCAAAATAAGGGATTCAAGCACTTTTTCATCTGGGGATAGTTATAGATATACACACAGCTAGATCAGGATCATCACTACATATTGTGGATCAAAAGATCCAAATATACTTTATCAACGCAATTCACAGCTTTATCCACAAATGGTTGGAATGTGTACACTTTTTAAAACCCTGATTATCCATGTGTCTAAGTTTGCCGTTGGATAGGTTACAATAGCGGCAGTATACCCAAGCGGCTTCAAATATAGATTTTATGCTGTACCTCGGGTGCTGATTAGTACGTTAGGTTCGAGGTTGCTTGGGTATATTAATAAGACAATGAGAAAGTAAATGGATCAGTTTAAGCATATCGATGTACAAGGTGCGCAAGCGCTGCTCGAGCAGGGTGATGCGAAGCTTGTAGATATCCGTGACCCTCAATCGTTTGCCGTTGCGCATGCGGAGTCCGCGTATCACTTAACCAACGATACGATCGTTGCGTTTATGGATGAAGTGGAGTTCGAACAACCCATTCTGGTGATGTGTTACCACGGCATTAGTAGCCAAGGTGCCGCACAATATTTAGTTAACCAAGGCTTTGAACAGGTGTACAGTGTGGATGGTGGCTTTGAAGCCTGGCACCGAGCAGAACTACCGATAGTGAGAAGTTAATGAAGAGATTGGTAACGTTAAATAATCCACGTATGGCGCAAGCCTTTATTGATTATATGGCCTCTCGCCAAATTGACATCGAAATGATGCCAGAAGGAGACGGGCAATTTGCGCTGTGGCTGACTGATAGCCAGCATGAAATAGAAGCGGAAGCGGAACTTAAGCAGTTCCTCGCTAACCCATCTGATTCAAAATACAGCGCTGCCTCGTGGAACGTTGCCGATACTCGCAAGAGCACATTTCATTATTCTAGCCCGAGTATCATGAGCATGGTCAAAGCAAAAGCAGGCCCAATGACTTTGCTGATCATGACGGTGTGTACCATCATCTACTTGTTACAAATGTTTGGCTTTGGCAATGGCGTGTTTAAGTTGTTGCACTTCCCGGCTTTTGAGGGGCAACAATGGCAAGTGTGGCGATGGCTAAGCCATGCGTTACTGCACTTTTCAGTGACTCACATCGTGTTCAACTTACTATGGTGGTGGCAGTTGGGGGGCGACATCGAACGTCGTCTCGGTTCCGGTAAGCTATTGCAACTCTTTGTGGTGTCGGCAGCGCTTTCTGGGGCTGGCCAATTCTATGTTGAAGGGGCAAACTTCGGTGGCTTGTCTGGCGTGGTCTATGCACTGCTTGGCTATTTGTGGATATTGGGTTACCGCTTGCCACATTTAGGCCTTACGCTACCCAAGCCAATCATCGTTTTTATGTTGGTATGGTTAGTTCTTGGTTTTGTGCAGCCGTTCATGGCGATTGCAAACACCGCTCACTTAGTGGGTTTACTGTCGGGGATGGCGATTGCGCTGTTTGATTCAGGCAAGATGAAATACCAACAGCAAGCCTAAAGCTGAAATGAAAAGACCGCTCAAGAGCGGTCTTTTTTATGTTCAAAACGATTTGGGTTTATTGGTAAAGGTATTTTGTAAACAACAAATCGGCAATGATGGTTTTACCTGTTTCGGGCAAAAGTGTTTCGTTGAGGGTCGTCACTAAGGTTTTGCGCAGATCTTCTCGGCCAGAAAGGGACTTAATAGTATCTTCTGTTTGCTTACCCAGTAATTCAATCACTGCATCGCGAATCAAAGGTTGGTGATGCTCAACAATCGATAAATCTTGTTGGCTCATTACCATGATGTCGATGCGCACTTGCACATAACCTAACTTTTTGCCTTTGGTGTAAAAGTTAGTAGTGAGATCAGGCTCAAGGGTAAAGTATGCCAACTTAGGTCCAGCTTCTTCCGTTTCAGCCCAACTTGGTGCGGCGAACAGTATGGTTAACGCAAAAATAATTTGGGCTATATAACGTTTGTACATATTTCTAACTTTTCTTTCTCTGGATCGCGATATTCGAATCGCTTCAGTCTTGATACAATGGGCCGTCTATAACAAATAACGGAACTTACGGTTACATACATTACTATGGACGGTAAGTTGTTGCTTTATTGTACGCATAAAGCCTCCAATTGAATACTAGTATGAATCAGCCAACATCACTCTATCTTGCTTCTTTATTGGAAGTAGAGTGGCAAAACCCCGAAGAATTCGAATTTCCAAATGAATTTGCCAAGCACTGGCTTGAAGAGCAAGGGTCTTTGTCACGTCGTTTAAAGCAACACTGCCAAGCATTAACGGTAGAATTGCTACAAAATCAGATCGTCACTGCGGCGACGTTAAAACAGGACGAAAGCCAGTTATTGTCCGAACAAGATTGCTTACTGCGAGAGGTAATTTTGTGTGGTGACAATGATAACTGGGTTATCGGACGGACATTAATTCCTCGCTCAACCTTAGTTGATCAGCAGTATGATTTGGCTCAACAAGGGGATATCCCATTAGGACTAACAGTGTTCAGCGCAGACAACGTTGAGCGAGACTCTTTGCAAATGGGATGGGTAGCCGTACCAGAAGGACGTTTGTTAGCGCGACGCTCAAGGTTGTGGATGAATCACAAACCGATGCTGGTCGCCGAGTTATTCTTATCTAATTCACCAGTTTACGCTAAGGAGACAGTGTAAATGTCCGCAGAAAAAGCCAAAGCATATTGGCAACTGATGCGCATGGATCGCCCGATTGGTTCACTGTTACTGATGTGGCCAACGATTTGGGCGCTAATTATCTCAGCCCAAGGGATGCCGAGCTGGGATGTATTTATCGTGTTTGTATTGGGTGTATTTCTAATGCGTAGCGCGGGGTGCGTGATTAATGATTTTGCTGACCGCAAAGTCGACGGCCATGTAAAACGTACCAAACAACGCCCACTGCCATCAGGGAAAGTGACAGCAAAAGAAGCGATTGGATTATTTTTAGTTTTGGGTATCAGCTCATTCTTGTTAGTGCTGACCATGAACCCGTTGACGATTCAGCTATCCTTCGCTGGCATTGTGTTGGCGTTCATCTATCCATTTATGAAGCGTTACACTCATATTCCACAACTCTTTTTAGGCTTGGCGTTTAGCTGGGCAATTCCAATGGCGTGGGCTGCACAAACCGGGGAGCTACCACTGATAGTTTGGTTTGTGTTTCTGATTAACGCTTTATGGACCATTGCTTATGATACTCAGTATGCGATGGTCGATCGCGATGATGATTTAAAGATTGGCATTAAATCGACGGCAATTTTGTTTGGTCGTCATGACAAACTCATCATTGGGGTCTTGCAACTGATTACGCTCGCGATGTTGGTTTGGTTAGGGCAGTTCTACCAATTGGGGCAAAGTTACTACTGGACCCTTTTGATTGCAGCGTCGTTGTTTGTTTATCAGCAGCACTTAATTCGTCACCGTGAGCGGGAGTTGTGCTTTAAGGCTTTCCTCAACAACAACTATGTTGGCATGGTGATAGCGATAGGGTTATTGGTCGCATTTTGGTAAGCGAAGAAATAGCAAAAAGGCATCCGATTGGATGCCTTTTTTCTTATTTTGGAAGAAGGTAAAACGGTTACGACTGAAGTTGATGAATACTCTCTTCGATCGTCAGTTTCACTTCTGGATAAAGCAGAGTGAATAGTAATCGTGCAAATTGCTGCGTTTTCTTCGTGTCACAGTTACCATCGTTATCGAGGTATTTTTGCTGTTTGAGCGTATTGAACATAGCGGTAAACACACCTTTATCGAAGAATTCTGGCGCATTAATACCGTGTAAGCGTCCTAAACGTTGAGCAATATCTTGGCTCTTCTGTTCTAGGTCCGATTTACCGAGCTCTGGGTAAGCAACAAGCAAGTTCATCGCGATAGAGTAGCGCTGCAGTGTTTCCGTGATTGTACGACCTAGCAGAACCAAAGGCTGGTTGTTCGACTGATTGATCTCCAGCTTATCACCATCGAGGCTAATCATTTTCTGATCGGCAAACTCATGCAGTGTTTTAACGACCAATTCATCCAACTCGTCTTCTTGATAGCTTAAGAACAACTCTTTCTTCAAGAATGGGTAGATTTGCGCGACATTCGCTTGAATCTTTTCTACCGAGAGGTTGCGCTGACGAATGATCATCTGAGCAATTAATGATGGCAGAGCAAACAAGTGGATGATGTTGTTGCGGTAGTAGGTCATCAGGATCGACTGGCTACGATCCAGCGAAATGATGTCACCCATGCTATCGGTTTCAATCACGAACTTATCAAGCGAAATTGCATGATCGACCAACTCCTCAGCACTTTCGGTAGGGATAGTGGAGGTGCTTGAGTACGGGTTGTTTTTGAGTAGCTTTAAGTAACACTCAATCTGGTTGATCAGCGAGTCACGAGAAAGTGCACGTTGACGAGAAGCAAGCAGTGCGGTTGCACATAAGGTCAACGCGTTTGCTGCCGCCGCATCGTTGATGTGCGTCATCATCTTATTAGCAAGGTCGTTGACCACAGGGTTCATCCATTGTGGTTTGTTACCACCCATGCTGTCGATGTCTTTCGTCCACTCAGGAGCATGCTCGTTCAAGTATTGGTTGAGCTGAATTGGCTCACCGAAGTTCACATAGCCCAAACCAAAGTTACGCAGTTTACGCAGAGTACGCAGTACAAGCCCTGCGTTTTCTTTCTCTTTGCGTTTGCCACGCAGCTCTTTCGCGTAAGTGCCCACTTCCATTACGTGCTCGTAACCGATGTAGACCGGCACTAGTGTTACTGGGCGGTTTAGACCACGTAGCATTGCTTGGATGGTCATAGCCAGCATACCCGTTTTCGCTTGCAGTAAGCGACCTGTACGTGAACGACCACCCTCACTGAAGTACTCGACTGAATAGCCTTTGGCAAACAGCTCAGCTAGATACTCGCGGAAAATGGTTGAGTACAGTTTGTTACCTTTAAAGCTACGACGAATAAAGAACGCCCCACCGCGACGGAAAAGAGGACCGGCCGGGAAGAAGTTCAGGTTAATGCCTGCCGCAATGTGCGGAGGCACCATGCCTTCATGGTATAGAACGTAAGACAACAGTAGGTAGTCCATGTGACTACGGTGACACGGAACGTACACAATTTCGTGGCCGTCTTGCGCTAAACGACGCACAGTCGAGGCGTTATTGATGTGCAACCCTTGGTATAGCTTTGTCCATAGCCAACTCAGTATGCGGTCGCCGTTTTTCACTAGACCATATGAGAAGTCGGCGGCGATTTCATCCATGATGTCATGTGCTTCTTTACGTGCCTTATCAATCGAGATATTTTTGCTCTTGGCTTCGTCAGCGATCGCCAGTTCAATAGCTGGAGATTTCAATAAACGAGCAAACAACACTTGGCGTTGTGGCAGGTTTGGGCCTGAAGCAGCCAGTTTCTGGCGTGAGAAGTGGATACGCGCCACGCGAGCCAATTTGTGCGCAATTGCGCTGTCGGTACCGTGAGAGTTTGCCATATAACGCAGAGATACCACGGGACTAAAGCGAACCAAGCAGTCGCGTCCTGCTGCTATTACCGCTTTCGCCTTTTGCGGGCCATTCATTGGCTGAAGGTAAGGCTTTTGGTTTTCTTCTTTACCTGGTTTACGACCCCAAAGCACGGTTGCAGGGATCATTTGAACGTCCAACTCACTATCCAGCTTATGCAGTTCCAGTAAGTCAGAGAACAGAGAGACAGAGTCGGTTGGGACATCATTATCGTTGTTCATCACAGTTGGACGCGCAGCGATAAAGACGAAACGGTTCAGCGTTTTGCCATTGATTTCCAGCGGACTGAGCGGGTCAGGCAGACCAAGGCTCATGGCTTGTTTTTGCAGTGTCAGCAAATCCACGTTCGAGCGGAACGGTAGGGCATATACAATCGGCTTAGCGAGGTCGATATTCAGATCTTCAATCGGGTTCGACGGGATTGTGGTGCCCTTTACCAGTACCGATAAAGGTAGTTTTAGTAATGAACGTGAAAATGATTGTCCAGAAGACATAAAGTTCACAGCCTCAATAGGTATTCAAACAGGCCTAACCTTATTTCAGTGTCCGCTTTGCATGTCTTCTATAGAAAAAGAAATGAGTACGGCAAAAGAAATAAGCCTAGGCGATAAAATTTAAGCGCAGCAAGGATACCAGAAACTGGTCAAACCTTTTAATTTTATTGGCTGTAAATTAGTCGAACTCCTAAGTTGTTGCTTTACTTTGATTAACTGAAAAGGCGATGTTTTAAAGGCATGAATAATGAACTTGGGCAGCAAACGAAGTGCACTCCACAAATAAATTAAAAAACAACCAATTGGGTTTTCATTTGAGCATTTACTGGATATACTCACAGTTAACTGTATAAAAAGACAGGTGAGACATGAAGCCGTTAACGCCACGCCAACAACAAGTCTTCGATTTGATCAAAAGTAAAATCGATGACACCGGAATGCCACCAACTCGTGCAGAGATTGCGCGTGAGCTTGGCTTCCGCTCTGCGAATGCCGCAGAGGAACACCTAAAAGCGCTTGCTCGTAAGCAAGCAATTGAAATTATCCCAGGTGCATCGCGTGGGATTCGTATCCTACTTGATGACTCTGCCGCTAATGACGAACAGGGCTTGCCTTTGATTGGTCAAGTTGCTGCGGGTGAGCCCATATTGGCTCAGGAACACGTAGAAGCGCATTACCAAGTCGATCCTGCGATGTTCAAACCGCAAGCGGATTTCTTACTTCGTGTAAATGGCGAAAGTATGAAAGACATCGGGATTATGGATGGCGATTTGCTCGCTGTGCATAAAACCCAAGACGTGAGAGACGGTCAAGTTGTCGTTGCGCGCGTTGATGATGATGTGACGGTAAAGCGTTTAGAGCGCAAAGGTTCAACCATATTACTGCATGCTGAGAATGAAGACTTTGCCCCAATTCAAGTGGACTTAACGTCTCAGCACCTTACGATTGAAGGCTTAGCCGTTGGTATTATTCGCAATACCGATTGGATGTAAGTGTGTTTTAGCAGCCCAGTTCTTCTGGGCTGTTTTGTCTTTTCTCTTCTCTTTGTTCTACTTCCTCCAAAAGCTTGCTTATCATCTTGACCTTGTTTGTTTTGAGCAATTTATAAGCTTGATAATGTAATTGATATTCATTATCATCTTTATTGATGTCTATGTTTTCTCTCTGGCGCAGGAAATGCCCATGTCTCAGTCTAAACATCAAGTTCCTAACCATTTATTAAAGCCACTGTTATTGCGTAGCCGTGAAAGCATGGTCGACAATGGCTTGGTGTACGATCCGATAGCTGCTAAAGCGTGTTTGAGCTGTAAAATGGCGCCGGATTGTTTGAGTGGTGATATTGCGCAGAAGCAATTGCTGCACGTGACGCTGACCCAGCTTTGTGACCAGCAGGTTAGTCACTTCTTACAGCAGTATCCCGATGCTTGGATTATCAATGTCGGAGCTGGGCTGGATACCCGCTTTTATCGTTTGGATAATGGACGCTGCCATTGGATAGAGCTGGATGTGACGGAAAATTTGGTATGGCGTCAGCGCTTGTTCCACAAAAATGAACGCTATGAACATCGCTGTGGCAGTGTGGATGAAATGTCGTGGCTAGAGACGTTAGCCATTCCAGAGCAAGCACCGGTACTCATTTTATGTGAAATGGCACTGCTCGATTGCACAGAGCGTCAAGTCGCGAAATTTATTCAAACCTTGGGTCGACATTTTGTCTCTGCTGAACTGTGTATGGTGCTGGCAGGAGATTTAACGGAAACCAAGTGGGGACAAAAGCTTGGTTCTGATCGTTATGCTCATGGCTTTGAAGCGCCTGCAGAACAGATATTGCAATGGTTACCATGGGCACAGTGGGTGAAAGCTTTCTCGCCATTCGATAGATTCTGTTCTCGTTGGAAAGCTTGGCAGCGTTGGCTTAATAAGATTCCAATGTTGAAGCATCGCCTCACGCCAGTACTCGTTCATATCAAGTGGTAATTGGCTAGTCGTTAAGCGCTCAGGTACACTCGTCGATCTTACTGATGAGGTGCCTGTGACAAATTCAATCTTCTCTCCTTTATCTAATCCAAAAGTTCATCGCCAGGTATTAGCTTTAGCGATACCTATGGTGCTGTCGAATATTACTGTTCCATTGCTCGGTTTGGTCGATGCTGCGGTGATTGGTCATCTAGACCATGCTTGGTATTTGGGCGGTGTTGCGTTGGGCAGTACCATGATCAGCGTGACATTTTGGCTGCTTGGTTTTTTGCGTATGTCGACTACTGGGTTGGCAGCGCAGTCCTATGGCGGTGAAGACCGAAAACAACTTGCCTTGGTGTTTATGCAAGGCTCACTCATGGCGCTGCTGTTTGCGTTAGTCTTCCTTATTGCCCATAACCCGATTGCTGATTTGATCTTTGGTTGGAGTGACGCCAGTGCTGAAGTGAAGCACTACGGCATGCAATATTTCTCTATCCGTGTGTGGAGTGCCCCCGCTGCGCTAATGAACTTTGTGTTGTTGGGGTGGTTGCTCGGAACGCAAAATTCCAAAGCCCCAATGTGGATGGTGATCATCACCAACGTGACTAATATTGCCCTCGATTTGTTGTTTGTGATTGGTTTGGGATGGAAAGTAGAAGGCGCTGCGCTGGCATCGGTGATTGCTGACTACTCAGGCATGGGTTTTGGTCTCATGTGTGTCTGGAAAACCTGGCGAGAGAGGCAATTACCATCACCTCAAAAGTTGCTAGCCAGCACTCAACACGGTTTAGGGCGATTCGTGAAATTGAATCGCGATATTTTCTTACGCTCTTTGTGTCTGCAAGCGGCTTTTAGCTTTATGACGTTCCAAGGCGCGAGCTTTGGTGATGAGGTTGTCGCTGCAAATGCGGTTCTGATGAGCTTCCTGATGATTATCTCGTATGGCATGGACGGCTTTGCTTATGCAATGGAGGCCATGGTCGGGAAGGCGATTGGTGCCAAAGATAGGCAACAATTGAGTGCATCGCTTGTCGGCACTTTCTTTTGGAGTTTGGTTATTTGCTTAGGACTGACCGCGCTCTTTGGTTTGGCGGGAGCGCAGTTGATCGCCATGATCACTTCAATTGAGGCGGTACAACAGCAAGCAGCTGTGTATCTACCTTGGCTGGTGGTGATGCCACTTGCGTCGATGTGGTGCTTTCTATTGGATGGCATTTTTGTCGGTGCAACCAAAGGCAAAGACATGCGCAATAGTATGTTTGTCGCGACCAGCAGTTTCTTCGTTGTCTTTTACTTATTCGCCGAGTGGGAAAATCACGCGCTGTGGTTTGCAATGACGAGCTTTATGTTGATGCGGGGTATTGGTTTAGGGGTTATCTTTCTCTACCAATGGCACAAGGATACCTTCCTCGCACAATGTTGATATAAAAACAGCAGGTCCAAGCCTGCTGTTTTTCTGTCTGCTATCAAGAAGCATAGATTAGAACAAACGGTTCAAACCATTCAATGCAGCGACACGATACGCTTCGGCCATCGTCGGATAGTTGAAGGTGGTATTGACGAAATACTCGATGGTATTCGCTGAGCCTTTTTGCTCCATAATGGCTTGACCGATGTGGATAATTTCCGCGGCACGTTCGCCAAAGCAGTGAATCCCTAAAATTTCTTTGGTTTCACGATGGAACAATATCTTCAAGCTGCCGATGTCTTTCCCTGCGATCTGTGCACGAGCTAGATGCTTGAACGAAGAGCGTCCTACTTCATACGGTACTTTCGCAGCTGTTAGCTCTTGCTCGGTTTTACCCACAGAGCTAATCTCTGGGATGGTGTAGATACCTGTTGGAATATCATCAATCAGATAGTTTTCTGCCTGACCTTTCGTAATGGCTTGTGCGACAAATCGCCCTTGGTCATAAGCGGCGCTTGCAAGGCTAGGGTAACCGATGACATCGCCTACAGCGTAAATGTGCTCAATATCGGTTTGGTAGTTACGGTTTACTTTTAGTTGTCCGCGAGAATCCGCTTCCAGACCCACTGCACCCAAATTCAACTTATCGGTGTTACCTGTTCGACCATTCGCATACAACAAGCAATCCGCCTTCATCTTCTTGCCAGATTGTAGGTGAATAATCACGCCATCTTCTGTGCCTTCGATTTTTTCATAGGTCTCATCATTACGAATTACCACACCGCTGTTCCAGAAGTGGTAAGACAGCGCATCTGACACTTCGTTATCCAAAAACTCCAACAAGCGGTCTCGGGTATTGATAAGGTCGGTTTTCACTCCAAGTCCGCGGAAGATAGAAGCGTATTCACAACCGATAACGCCTGCACCGTAAATGATGATATGACGAGGGTCGTGTTTCAGGCTCAAAATGGAATCACTGTCGTAGATGCGCTCATGCAAGAAATCAACGTCGTTAGGCTGATACGGACGAGAACCAGTCGCGATGACAAACTTATCCGCTGAATAGATTTCTTCTGTGCCGTCGCTTTGCATTACTGCAATTGAGTAGTTATCGATAAATCGCGCGGTTCCGAACAAAAGTGTGCATGAGTTACGGTCATAAAAGCCCTGACGAAGTCGAGTTTGCTTATCAATGACCGATTTAGCATGACCTAAAATGTCAGAAAATGTTGCATGAACGCTGGTGTTGTTTCGACAAAATAACGGGTTGCTATTAAATTCGATGATGCGGCTAACGGCATGACGCAGCGCTTTTGATGGAATAGTACCCCAGTGAGTACAACCGCCGCCGACACTGCTTTCTTTCTCGACAATGGCAACATTCAGTCCCGCTTTGGTTAATCCCATTGCAGCCCCTTCTCCGCCAGGGCCACTACCGATTACGATCACGTCATAGTGATTAACATGCGCCATGATGCCTTCCTTGTTATATTTGCTTAACATTGCTTTAGCGCGATTTTAACTCATTTACTCTATTGGTACACGTAATGCCTGTTAGAGAGTGGAAGTGATCACGCAGAATCGACCAAAAGGATGATTTGGTATGTTGTATGTCTATAAATTGCATCGAGAACATTGCAATTAGATGCATGCCAATAGTAACGTTCTCGGCGCTCAGAGCGAGCGAAGCAACATATCTTTCTCCGTAGGAGCAAATTGCGTTATATTGAGGCTCTTGTACCCTACAGAAAAAGAGCAAGTTAAGAATGAAATCGATGGGAATCCGCGCACAGCAAAAAGAGAAGACA
Organism: Vibrio sp. JZG10; assembly: GCF_054064075.1. Taxonomy (NCBI): domain Bacteria; kingdom Pseudomonadati; phylum Pseudomonadota; class Gammaproteobacteria; order Vibrionales; family Vibrionaceae; genus Vibrio; species Vibrio sp. JZG10. The sequence goes on along the minus strand of NZ_JBSUGE010000025.1, from coordinate 14,674 downwards.
CGTCGATCATTGATCGATGCGGCATTTAGTCAATTAAGTGCGGATCGCAGCTTTTCCAGCCTTAGCTTGCGAGAAGTCGCCCGAGAGGCAGGGATTGCACCGACTTCTTTTTACCGTCACTTCAAAGATATGGATGAGCTAGGCTTAACCATGGTTGATGAAGGCGGTTTGCTACTACGTCAACTGATGCGTCAGGCGCGTCAACGTATTGTGAAAGAAGGTAGCGTAATTCGTACCTCGGTCGAAACCTTTATGGAATTCATTGAAAGTAGTCCGAACGTTTTTCGTTTATTGTTGCGTGAGCGCTCCGGCACTTCTGCTGAATTTCGTACCGCTGTTGCTCGAGAAATCCAGCATTTTGCGGCAGAATTAACCGAGTATTTAATGAGCACCGGCGTGACCAGAGAAGAGGCGTATACTCAAGCAGAAGCGTCTGTGACTTTGGTTTTCAGTTCGGGGGCTGAAGCTTTAGATTTAGATCGACGTGAGCGCGATGAACTCGCCGAGCGATTGATCATGCAATTGCGAATGATAGCCAAAGGGGCCTATTGGTATCGCAAAGAACGTGAACGTAACCGATTAAAAGGCGGGATAGAATAATGTCGAATGGAAATAAATCTGAAAAGAAAACGCTGATTTTGGCACTGGTTGCAGGTATGTGTGGTGATGCTTTGTTGTCATGGTTGACCATGAGTGAAGTGTCTTTTTCAATCTTCCCATTGATTGCACTCGTACTGGCTGTACAAGCTCTTTACCAAGAGTACCTAAATAATCCGGTATCAGAAGATATCCCATTAGTTGGCTTGGCGTGTTTCTTCGTAGGTGCGTTTGGTCACTCTGCGTTTATTAAAGCGCAATACCCAGAAGCAGGCTCAAACTTCTTTGCGATCATGGTTTCAATGATCTTACTCGCATGGATTGGTAAGAAGCTAGGGTTTGTCAGCAAGAAGACTTCTGCGGAATAAGCAAACGAATCAAATTAAAAAAAGCGAGCCATTGAGCTCGCTTTTTTTGTATTTGACGCGGTGGGTTACGCTTTACGCTCCAATAGCACGCCCGCTTCCATATGGTGGGTAAATCGAACTCTGAATCTTGTAATGTCTTCCAAAATCCAGATTTGAATTTTAATTTATTGTTTTTATTTGGTTTTTAATTGCTCGTTGTCCAGGGGTGTCTTTAGCCGTACAATGAAAACTCGTCTTTTCCCGTACCCCACGCCGTACCCAGAGCCGTACCCAGAAATACAGAGGTTTTTCAGTCATGATCAAGCCAGTCGATAAAATTAGTACGAACGCCACACTGAAAGCATTGAAGCCACAAAACAAGGAATATTTAATTCCAGATAAGAAAATAGAAGGATTGAATATTCGCGTTCGACCAACGGGCACGATGACTTGGATCTTTCGCTTTCAGGCTGGTAACAAGCACGAAAAAATAACCATGGGGCGGTATGTTAAGTTAAAACCGGAAACGGGGATGACGCTTGAACAGGCTCGAACAGAAGCGGGGCGTTACCGTAGCTGGCTGGAAAACAATAAAAATCCGAAGCAGGAACTGGCACGTGAACAGCGCGAACAAGAGGAAGCAAAAACTTTTGATGATGCTTTTGTCAGTTTTGATGAAAAGCGTTTGTCCAAGCAGCTGCGGGGAGAACAGGCGAGGGCAATCTACACCCGCGATATCAAACCGTTTCTAGGTCACATCAAACTAGAAGAGTTGAGAATTCATGATCTTAATAAAGTATTTGACGCAAAGGTTGATGAGAGTGGAAAAAGAAAGGCGGGTGCGATTAGTGCATGCCATAGAATAATCAATCAGGTGCTCAACCATGCACTAGCTTTGAATATGATTGGTGCTCATCCTGCACCACATTTGAAATCCAAGGATGTCGGTGGTGGTTCTAAGGTCACAAAACGCAATTTGAGCTTTTCAGAATTGAAAACATTGCTAACAAGCTTGCCTTCTTGGCGTACAGAGCCCTCAAACGTGCGTCTAATGCAGTTTTTGCTCGGGAGTGGGCAACGTATTAGTGCTGTGCTTGAAATGCGTTGGAGTGAGGTAGATTTGCAAGAGAAGGTATGGTTGTTGCCAGCCAGTTCAAAAGAACGTCACACCAAGAGTCAGGAGAGCCGAAAAGTACCATTAAGTGATTACCTACTGGAACTTCTTAAAGAGCAGCGTGAGAATGTACCAAGCAAATGGAAACTTGTTTGGCCTCAGCTTATGGATGACAAACTTCAAGAACCCGCAGCAGTACGTGCGTTAATCAAACGTAATTTACCGGAAGATTTTGAGCGTTTTTCGCCACACGATCTGCGCCGCACCTTTATCAGCCGTTGTAGCGAAATGGGGCTGGATATCGTGGCGATTGAAAAGACGGTTGGTCACCAGCTACCAGGTATGTTGCGGGTATATAACCATCACGACTACCTTGAAGAGCAGTTAGTGGTACTGCAAGCATGGGGAGAGAAGTTGCAAGCGTTAGATACAAGCAATGTCATTCCTCTAGAGTCGATGAAGTTTGCCTAAGCATTTGTAAAATTCTTAGAGATTATTCTTACTAGTTAGGGGGTGTTACTCTTTATCTGAGCGAAATTTAATCGTGGCTCTTTGACTATGTGGGCTTCATGAATGGGGAAGTCTTTTGGAAGACGATAGAGAGAATGCATAACTCGCTGAGATTTTTCGTATGCTCCTTTCCCCTGTCCATCGGCAACATCCACTATCATCTCTCCAACTAAACGAGCTTAGGGTTAACCTTCATCAAAACGTTGACTGTCATATAGATCAAATAACTACTCCAAAAAGTCCCTCACATTGACGGTGCGTTGATACTACTATTGAGTGGTATGTTTAATATCTCTTTAGTATTGCTAAAATCAACATTCTCAAATGTGATACCAATAAACATAACAAAAAATTATCATAAACATAAAATATTTTGCTGCATGCTGGAGGCCATAATGTATCTTCAATTAGGAAGGTTGGGAGTTAATCTTAATGATCTTATTGAATCTCTTGATCATCTCGAGACATATGTGTTCATCAAAGATACGCAATCCAGATATATCTATGCAAATAACCTAAGCCTGCAGTTAATGAGAATTGATAATAAAAAACTGGGTCAAATAAGAGATTCGGATTTTTTACCAGAGGATACTGTTGAGTTCATAAAGCATATTGATGCTAAGGTCATCAAGGGAGAAACGACTAGGGAAGAGGTTTTCATTAATGATGCAAATGGTAAGCAACGGATTTATCTTGAGATGAAATCACCAATTTATAGCTCCGAATCCTCTAATGAGGTTGTAGCTATCTTAGGTATTTCGACTGATATTACAAAGCAAAAGGAACTCGAAAAGAAGGCATACCAGCAAGCTCGAATGGATGAATTAACTAAACTTCTCAACAGGCGTGGACTCATCGAAAGCGTACAACGAGACCTAAAAAAGAGGATAAGTGAAAACACTTTTTCTGCTTTGCTATTTATTGACTTGAACGATTTCAAAAAAATTAATGATGATCATGGCCATACAGTAGGCGATCACATATTACGTGAAGTAAGTGAACGTATGAAAAGTAGTGTGAGGGCTTCCGACCTAGTATCAAGGTATGGCGGAGATGAGTTTGTCGTATTTTTAGGGAGCGTTGGGAGTAGCAATAGAGAAGCCGAATACTACACGGAAGAGGTGATGTCGAGAATTGAGAGTGCACTCGCTGGTCCAATAAATATCGGCAAAGGTAAGGTGCAGGTAGGTACGTCAATAGGTAAGTATATTATTGAAGGAGCAGACTTTTCCCTAGAGTCAGCGATAACTAAAGCCGATGAGAATATGTACTACGAGAAAAGCGCGAGCAAAGAAGATTTAGACTGAACTAAAGTGTCGCAACTCATGCTTGACCTTACAAACCCACAGGTTAGGACAACTAGGTCGTACTGCGAATCTGCTGGTGTCGTAACTCACAATGGGACAAAGCGATTTGCAAAGAGTATGGTATCTACTCGAAAGTTTTAGTAGTTTGACTGATGAACTAAGATACCGTAGGTGATTTGAGTTGTGGTCAGTCGTATAGAGAGAAAACTAGAGAAGCTGCTTAAAAATGAACCTCACTTGACTAGGGCTGAAGCAGTTAAGCTACTAGCAAAATTGAAGCAGAAAAAAACAAAAAGCAAAAGTAAACATCAAGCACTGAAAACCGTTTCAGTGGGAGCTGTTTCTCCTCGATAGAACAAGTTGTCTAGCATCACACCAGTATTGAGTAACGCGCTCAATTAATGATGCTCGTCGTCGGCAGTTCAGCAATCCTCCACAGCATGCTGTTTGGGACAAGCGCTCCTTAGTTCTGTTTTATTGGTTGTACCATTAGTTCGGTACAACAGTACTAGAAGTGAAGTGCGTCCATCACATCAAAGCCCTTTCGGTAGAGGACGTAGAGTTAAGGAAGTCACTTGATGCACTTCATCTATAGTGTTTGTTATACAGCTTCATTAAAATCGCGTTTGAATAACAACTAATACGACATTGCCCGCAACCATTGCAGAGTTCGTTGTTTATGTGTGGTAGTTCATCATCTTGAACGGAGATGGCATGCTGTGGGCAGGCAGAGGCACATTGCTGGCATTCCGTCTGAAGATAATTGTCGCAGCTTTGCGTAAAGTCTGGACGCAAGTTGATGTCTAGTGGTACAGAAGCATGCAGCGCATCGCTAGGGCAGGCTTTGACACACTCGCTACATAAACTGCATTGGTTGTAATCGAGATTGAGTTGCGCCAGTTGAGCATCGAGCTCTATGACACTGTTTGGGCAAACTTTGAGGCATTCACCACATCCGTCGCAAAGACGCACAAACAACGCCTCATCCACCGCGTGAGGTGGGCGTGCTACGGGGCGCGGTGTTATTTCTGCTTGCTGAGCCCGTTTTACTGGTTGGCTGAAGCGACTCAGAAAGCCTCGTCGATTAGTATCGATAGATTCACTCATTCAAATAGATCTTCCTTTTCACTACTTCAATCTGTTGTTGTTGAATCAATGCGTTTAGCCATTTCGAGACGTCTTCTGCCAACCGCTGATAAAACAGATTTGGCGCTTTGTATCTGAGCTGCTCAAGATAGCTTGAGCCCCAAGGCATTAAATGCTCTCCGAGTAGCTCACATGCTGTTTGTGTTTGGTCTTGTTCAAGAAAGTATACGCATGCTAACAGCATTAAACCAAATTGATCTTCTGGCTCGCGTTGGCCTGAATCTAATTCGATACCATTCTGCTGTAAAAATAATCGATATTGCGTGTTTGATTCACCGAACAATACCTGTTCTTTGTCTAAATATACCGATCCCCAAGGTGGGACTGGCATAGTACCCATTCCTTCGAATACCACGCTGAAATCATGTTCGAGTTGTTCTTCCGTTAAAGAAGTGAGCGAATTCAATGTTTCTGTTTGAAGAACATTTTCTGTTACTAAAGAACGTACCAACTCAACCGATTCTGACTTGCTTCGTTTGTGATAGAACAGTGTGCCTAATATCTTTAGCGTATGGATAATCATTTTCATTTCAATAAATTAGATTAACAGTGTGTGTTTCTATTCTTTCATATTCACGCCAAGTTTAATCACAAAATTGACAATTTAAAATTAAATTAATATTCACTTTGATTTATATCAATAGTGGGTGCTCTCATCATTTTAATAGCACGAATTTAACCCTAAAGTGGTATGCGCAAGCAATGTTAAGGCATCCAATTATGACGAAGAATAAACAGCAATCTGACTTGATGAATCTGACTCGTCGCGGATTCATTAAAGCGAGTTCTGCGATAGGTAGTGCAGCGGCGTTAGCCAGTGGTATTAGCTTACCATTTAAGTCTAGCCCTGCACGCGCGGTAGAATCAGTAACAAGTGACGAGAAAGTTGTTTGGAGTGCATGCACAGTAAACTGTGGTTCACGCTGCCCGCTTCGCATGCATGTACAAAATGGTGAGATCAAATATGTTGAAACCGATAATACCGGTGGAGACGTATTTGGTGACAGTCCTCAAGTAAGAGCATGCTTACGTGGCCGTTCTATGCGCCGCCGGGTATATAACCCAGACCGATTGAAGTACCCAATGAAACGGGTAGGTAAGCGTGGTGAAGGTAAGTTTAAGCGCATCAGTTGGGAAGAAGCTTACGATGAAGTTGCCAAGACGATGCAACGGCTAATCAAAGACTACGGCAACGACGCAATTTATTTGAACTACGGTACGGGCACGCTTGGCGGGACAGTGACTAAGTCATGGCCACCAGCATCCACATTGATTGCTCGTTTAATGAATTTATGCGGTGGCTATTTAAATCACTACGGCGATTACTCCACAGCGCAAATTGCGGAAGGCCTCAGTCATACCTACGGCGGCTGGGCGATGAACAACTCGTTTTCTGATTTGGCCAACGCAAAGCTTAATATCCAGTTTGGTAATAACCCTGCTGAGACTCGGATGTCTGGTGGTGGTTTGATCCATCACTATGTCGAGAGTAAAAATAAGTCCAACGTTAGAACCATTATTATTGACCCTCGTTACACCGATACCGCAGGCGGGCGTGAAGACCAATGGATCCCAATTCGTCCTTCTACTGATGCGGCATTAGTAGCAGGCTTAGCGCATGTGCTTATCACGGAGAACTATGTCGATCAGGCTTTCCTCGATAAATATTGCATCGGCTACGATGAGAAAACCCTGCCAGCGTCCGCACCAAAAAACAGCGACTACAAGTCATACATCTTAGGCTTGGGTGACGATGGGGTAGAAAAAACGCCGCAATGGGCTTCAAAGATCACAGGGATTCCTGTCGACACCATTATTAAGCTGGGCCGAGAAATGGGCGCAAACAAACCATGTGCCATTCACCAAGGCTGGGGTTTGCAACGCACGGCGAACGGTGAATTGGCATCGCGCGCTATTGCTATGCTGTCTCTACTGACTGGCTCGGTAGGTGTATCTGGTGGTTCAACTGGTGCTCGTGAGAGTGATATCAATATTCCGTTTGTGCGTTTCCCAACGGTTCCTAATCCAGTAAAAACCTCTATCTCGATGTTCTTGTGGACGGATGCAATTTATCGCCACCATGAAATGACAGATAAAACCGATGGTGTGAGAGGTGCAGAGCGCTTAGCGAATCCGATCAAGATGATTTGGAACTACGCGGGTAACTGCTTGGTTAACCAGCATGCCGAGATCAACAAAACTCATGAAATCTTACAAGACGACAAAGCGTGTGAAATGATTGTCGTGATCGACAATCACATGACTTCTTCTGCTAAGTACGCCGATATTATCCTGCCGGATTTAACCACTTCTGAACAAGATGACTGGGCAATGGACGGCAAAGCATCGAATGCGCCTTATTTCATCTACGCCCAGAAAGCGATTGAGCCTCAGTTCGAAGCAAAAAGTATCTACGAAATGTGCTCTGAAATCGCCAAACGGATGGGAGTAGAGAAAGAGTTTACTGAAGGGCGGACACAGCAAGAGTGGGTTGAGCATTTGTATGCGGAAACCCGCAAGCAAGACCCATCTCTACCAACCTTTGAAGAGATGAAAGAGTTGGGCATTTATAAGCGTCAATATCAGCGTGATTACATCGCTTATCAAGATTTTCGTAATGATCCTGAAGCCAATCCGCTTTCAACCCCAAGTGGCAAGATTGAAATTTACTCTGAAACACTAGCGAACATTGCCAAAGAGTGGACGCTAAAAGAAGATGAAGTGATTCATCCACTACCTATCTATGTGGATTCGTTTGAGGGACACAATGACCCATTAACAGCCAAGTACCCACTGCAGCTGACGGGATTCCACTTTAAAGCTCGCTGCCACTCTACTTATGGCAATGTGGCATTGCTTAAAGCGGCGGCACGTCAGGAAGTATGGATTAATCCGATCGATGCCGAGGCCCGTGGCATCAAAAATGGCGACATGGTGAGTATTTTTAATGATCGCGGCGAAGTGTGGATTCCCGCCAAAGTGACACCACGTATCTTGCCTCACGTAGTCGCGCTAGGTGAAGGCGCTTGGTATGCACCCGATGGACAAAAAGTCGATCATGCTGGCTCGATTAACGTGTTAACGACTCAGCGACCAAGTCCACTCGCTAAGGGTAATCCGCAACACTCCAATCTGGTTGATATCAAATTGGCGAACAAAGCATAAGGTAGGTAAAGATGAAACAATACGGCTTTTACATAGATTCAAGTAAATGCACAGGTTGTAAAACTTGCCAGCTTGCTTGTAAAGACTATCGGGACTTGGACGTGAAGCGTAATTATCGTCGTGTGTATGAATACGCTGGCGGCGGCTTTGTCCAAGATGGAGATACGTGGATTCAAAATGATGTGTTCTCTTACTATTTGTCCATCGCGTGTAATCACTGCTCAAATCCAGCTTGCGTGAAAGTGTGTCCGTCAGGCGCGATGCACAAACGCCAAGAAGATGGTTTGGTGGTGGTAAACGAAGAGGTTTGTATTGGCTGTCAGCACTGTAGCAACGCGTGTCCGTATGGTGCGCCTCAGTTTAGCAAAGAGAAAGGCCATATGACTAAGTGCGATGGGTGCTACGAGCGCGTGGCTGATGGTAAGCAACCAATGTGTGTTGAATCTTGTCCGCTGCGTGCGTTGGAATTTGGGGAAATCCAGGTATTACGTGAGAAATACGGTACAACCGCTGATGTTGCGCCACTACCTTCTTCACACCTGACTTTGCCCAATATTGTGATTAAGTTGAACAAGAATGCTAAGCCAACGGGCGATACAACTGGCTACTTAGCAAACCCTAAGGAGGTTTAAGATGATTTTCCATGAGTATTCTTTAATCTTCTTTACGGTGCTGGCGCAAACGGCCGTCGGTGGTTACTTACTCGTTAGCGCGCGTGCGTTGGCCATGGGTTTTGATGAAGCAAAAATCAACAGTTACAAAGTGCCGATGTTTGCTCTGTGGGCGATCATGGGATTGGGCTTTCTGTTCTCGATCACCCATTTAGGTTCTCCGCTCCGCGCATTTAACTCATTTAACCAGCTAGGTTCAGCGTGGCTGTCAAATGAAGTGTTCTTTGGCGCTGCGTTCTTCGTTGTTGGTGGGCTACAGTGGCTGCTATCAGTACTGAATAAAGGCGGTGCAGCAGTTCAAAAAATCTTAATGATTGGCGCGATGGTTCTGGGTTGTATCTTTATGTATTCCATGGTGAATGTGTACATGATCAATACTGTTCCAACCTGGTTCAATATTTACACGCCGCTAAGCTTTGTGATGACAATGGTGGTCGGTGGTTTGTTGCTATCGCAGCTGGTGATCGTATCAGCCAAGGATAGCCGCTTTACTGTGGATCGTAATATCGTGATGTTGGCTGTTGTTGCGGTTGCGATTAGCTTGGTCGTGACGGTGGGCAAAATGAACCTTGTGAGTGAAGTACAAAGTTCAATTATTAAAGCTTCTGAACTGGTGGATGGACTTGGCGGTTATTTGAGTGTGCAAGTGGCTCTTCTGCTGGCTGGTCTACTCATTTGGGTGTTACCGATGATCAATAAGTCGAGTGTCAACCCAGTTAACTTAACCGTCGCGCTGGTGTTGATCTTAGCGTCTGAGTTGATAGGACGTGGCCTGTTTTACAGCTTACACATGACGGTGGGTTTCTAGGGCGTGTTGAGCTTTGCTGTACATATTGTTCTCAGCAATACATCGGTAGCAACATCATAGTAAACGCCAGTGATACCATGCTGGCGTATTTTCTTTCTAACTTGCCATATTTGGTTGATATTGACAGAGAGTGCTTAATCCTTGCGGAGGCATTCTCAACTTGATGTCGGTATGTATATAAGCACCAATCTACACATTTTTTATCTACATCCTGACCATCGTTCCTTTTGGGAGTGAGGCTTGCCTCAACTTTAAACATATATATGCTTTCAGAGCTTCATTTTCCTAGCCTCTGCCTACGATAAAAACATTTACTTCCTATAAATGGGATTGCTGTGTATTTAAAAACAACGCTCCTTCAGTTTTTGGGCCTGCTAGACACTGCAATGAAATCAACTTTATTGTCTTGCGAAGTTATATTTAATTTCTCTTTTAATTCTTCAACAGGTATTGGGTGGCTTAGATAGAAACCTTGGGCTTGTTCACAGCCTAACTCTTCAAGAATTCGTAACTGGTGATCGGTTTCTACTCCTTCCGCAACGACTTGAATTCCGAACCCTTTTGCAATGTCGATAATGCCTGAAGTGATCGCTCTTGAACGATAATCAACCGCAATATCTTTGATGAAACTACGATCTATCTTGATTTCATCGACGTCGAGTCTATTGAAAATTCCAAATGAGGTATAACCGACCCCAAAGTCATCGATAGAGAACGCTACACCAGACCTTTTCATTTTTTTTACTAGGCTTGCACATTTTTCTATATTCTTAAGTGTGGCTGTCTCTGTGATTTCAAGGCATAGGTACTTTGAAAGTTCAGTGTCTTGATTTAGCTGATACTCAATTTGATGAATACCCTCAGTGCTATTTAGCTCAGTCGCTGAAATATTTACAGATACGCTTTGGATGACACGGCCTAGGAGCTGAGCTTCTTTAAGTTGCTTTGATGCTTGCTTGATTACTAGCTTCGTTAAAGCGCTACTAAGATTATTTTCTTCTGCCAGCGTGACAAATACTGATGGAGGTATATCTCCGTATTGAGAGTGGGTCCAGCGAGATAGCACTTCAACTCCCGTCATTCTCTTGTCTTTTAGGCGATATTTTGGTTGAAAGACTATCTGTATTTGCTCTTCTTGAATCGCATGACGCAACTCTATAATCATGCGTTGTTTTTGGAAATCTTCTTCAGCGAGTTTTTTGTCGTGGTATCGGATAGTATTTTTTGTTTTTTTTGCCTGAGCTAGAGCATATTTTGCCGATGACATGAGTTGCTTGACACTCTCTCCATCATACGGGTAGAAGGCCACACCAATAGAGCATGTCACATCAATTTCATGATTTTTTGCATGTTGATTAAACTGCTTTTGAACGCGAGCTAAGTGCAGAGCTATTTGGTTTTCATCATGCATTCGTACCAAACAAGCAAACCCATCAGAGTGTATTCGTGATGAGAGAAGAGGAAAGACCGTATGAGAGTCAATAGATTGTGCTATATCCTTTAGAAACTGACTACTTTTCATAAAACCGAGGCGATCGGCTATGGGTTTAAAGTTATCAATATCAAGAAGAAAAAGAACGTAGTGTTCATCTTCTTTGGCACTTTGGATTTTTTGTTCTAAGTAGCGAAAAAATACCAAAGGGCTGTGTAAACCTGTTACAGAGTCAATGTCATTCGCTTGTTCAAGTTCTCGATTGTTCTTTTTTACCAGTCCCCACAGCAATAAAGATGTGACCACTATAAATAACATTCCCTTCAGTGATTGAACCAAGGTATAGACTTGTGGATTGCTCGATAGGAGTTCTACTGCTTTATCTGAGAACCAAACCCATAGCGACGCAAACACAAAGTAAGTAAAAACGAACTTAGTGGAGGATTTTATATTTCTTTTCATACTGACCACAGTATTATCCGTGTACTGCCCATGAGTAAGGTCATACTTATATAAGTAAATTATCATTACATTGCATATCAATCTAGTGACACATCACTAAAGTGTTTAAAATGTTACATCGAGCATTAATCACAGACTGTTAAGGCTATTCTGGCGTTTTAACGTATGTTGGCTAGTCACGTCTTGGAGTTATTCTCTATGGGGTTTAGCTCAAGATAACTCTAAGTAAGGAGTGATGTTTCATGCAGAGTATTCAAAGGTCTGATTAAGTCTTTGAGTTAGTATAGAGCTGTGAGTGGCAATGTCTTTTATATCTAATGAAAAAATGGATGATTTAACTTATGGAGTATATGGAGGAAATGAAACAGATGAGGGATAAGTTAAATCTGAGAAAGTTAATTCTGTGCCTAAGTGTGTTCAGTGTACTAGTCACTCTTCTTAATACTTTTCACTCCATATATAGAGTTCAGCATGAGCTGGTAGTTAACAATACCATAGAGTCCAACCGTGTATATGCCGTTAAAATGGCAGAGATGACGGATACTTTTATTGATTCTGCTTTATCCCAACTAGAGTACAGCGCATCGATAATCAGCCGTAGAATGCTTGAGCCGCTTGTATTGCAGCAAGAGGTAAATCGATTGCGAACTCAAACCGACTCTTTCAACTCTGTCGTAATTGTGAATGCGGACGGGGTCATCATATCGGTTTCACCAGAAACTATTGAAGTGAAAGGTGTTCAATTAACTGAAGAAAGCGCGTTACAGTCTCTAAATGCGAAAACTCCACTTATCACGAATCCATTTGTATCCCCTGCTGGTAACTATTTGACAAGCATGTCGTATCCTATCTTTTCTGAAAACGGCGATTACTTAGGCTATGTTGCGGGAACCATCTACCTCGATCAAAAAAATATATTAAGGACAATTCTTGGACAGCATAGTTACAAAGATGGATCATATTTGTATGTTGTCGATAAGCATCAGACGTTGATTTATCACCCTGATCCGCAACGAATTGGAGAAGTTATTACTAATAACGAAGCAATAAGAGCGGTAAGTCGTGGTGAGGAAGGGGGAAAAGCTATCGTTAACTCCCAAAGCGTTGACATGCTCTCTGGATACGCGCCCGTAAAACATGCTGGCTGGGGGATTATTGCTGAGAAGCCAGAAGAGCTCGTTTTGTCTATGCTTGACGATCAAATGTGGCATATGTTTATAGAGTCACTCCCAATTAGTGTTCTTATATTTTTGATTATTTGGGTTTCTTCGATTTTTATATCGAAACCTTTATGGCAATTAGCCAGTGTAGTCAAAAGTTTTGAAAGCCATAACTCTACCAAGCAAGACTTAAATGAAGTGAAGCCTTGGTATTTTGAAGCGTCATACTTGAAACGTTCATTTCTCAGCACGTTCAATATTGTATCCAGCACTATTGATCAGCTGCACCTAGATACTTTAACTGATCCCATGACTGGGCTACTGAACCGCAGAGGTCTAGGTAAGGCGATTGATACCTTGCGAGCACAAAAAACTCCATTTTCTGTGCTAGCTTTGGATCTTGATTACTTTAAAAAAGTGAATGATAGCTTTGGTCATGATGTCGGCGATGATTTATTAGTCAGTGTGGCAAGTATGATCAAGGCTCAGGCGCGAGAAGTTGATATTGTTTGCCGCTCTGGTGGCGAAGAGTTTATCGTTTTCTTAGTCAAAACGGACATACATCAGGCTAAACTCGTTGCCGAGAGAATTCGTAAATCTATTGCATTAAACAAGTTTGATGCCGTAGGGCATGTTACGATTTCTATCGGAGTGTCTCATTGGTCAGCAGAAGATGAGCCGATTAGCGCGACTCTTAAACGTGCCGATGATGCTCTTTATCAAGCTAAACATAATGGTAGGAATCGCACCGAACTCGATCTCTTCAAGTGAGAGGCCTGAAATTAATGATATAGCCCCATTATGCGCAGTGCTTAAGTATTAGGAAGGAGCAATCACCTTCCCAATACCTGATTTCAAGTATTTTGAAGAACAGAAGTCGGGGCGAATAAGTTTTGATAGGTGGCTAGAGGTAGTTATTTCACGAGACTTCTGCTTCGTTTCTTTACCATCTGCCCTCAGCATCGTCAGCCGAGTGATATGTTGAGTTATTCCCTTCAAATTTCAGCCGACCAAAACTTTCACATAATACATCAAGAGCGATGTCGCTTTCTAAGATGGTTTCTACAGGCACTGCGAGAGTTTCATCGTCTGAGAAATCGTTAATATCCAGCTGATAGCGCTCAAAGCTGCGTTGTTCTTCGTCCGTTAAAGATGACTTAAGTTTGTGCTCAAATACTCGACCATATAACCAGCATTTGATATTTCCTAGTGAAAATTCAATAAGCGGTGCTTCACCATAAATCCCATCCATTCGATTGTTGGCTTTTAGCATAGAGTGAACCGTTAATATCATTGCCACACTGTATGATCTTCCTGCAACCTGTATTTCAGGACGCGCAAGCTCACACCAGTGATCCGAAGAAGATAGCTCGTACAGTTTATTGCTTCTAATCGTTGCTGCGTCAATGACCTCTTCGCGTAAGTAAGGATGAGAATGAGCCGTTCCAATGTATTGATAATCCTCGCCGAAAACTTTAGCGATATCTTTTTTTATTGAAAGAGAGAGTGGGTTCCATTCAACTGAAGAGCGTTTTCTTTTAGCTGATGTTTCAACAGAAACATGATTTATCGTACATTTAAATGGGTGGGCTTTATTCGCATATCCCCAAAGGTGGGCCGCTGTCTCTATGGAGACTGATTTGCTGCCCTCGTGCTTTATCGCATAAGCCTCTAAACCAGCCATGATTAGCTCAAATATCGCACTTTTACTGACTGAAATTGTCGCGGTCATTTTCTCTTGGTTCCTATTATTGACGGTTATTTTCTTAGTTTGATGAGAGGTAAGACACAAGAGTTATTGGGCGAACTCTACATGTTCTTTCAGTTTGTTTTTATAGCGCTCATAAAGCGAATCCCATACATCTTCACTTACCATGTCTAGTGGTACGTATTCTTCAAAAATGACACCACTGTCGTCAGGGTAGGCAAGCTCGGTATAAGCATAACGTGGGCCA
>NZ_JBSUGE010000024.1:0-64544 GCF_054064075.1 Vibrio sp. JZG10 | reverse complement strand
GCAGCGAAAGGCCAACCGAAATTCGAGCTATTTATCGTTAGTCCTTGCAGGGCAAGGGCTTTCGTAATCTTGCCCTGTGGGGTCACTTTATCTTCGACGATAGGTTCAGACTCAAATTCTTGCAAAGATTCATCCACATAACTCATTTCCTTCGCAGTTGGCCATGTAATTTCGATTTTATTTTGAGCGTCGGAAGTAAATACCGCCAAGTATCCTCCACTCGTTGTCACTAACTGGGCAAGATGATCAATACTCAATTCAGAGTGGTTCATATTAGATGGACGCCCGGTCGTGACTTTATTAGGCAGTTGCGTCCCATAATCAAGAAAACTCAATGAAACAATATCATTGCCCTCTTCTAGCATGATTCTCACCGTTTGGCCTCGGAAAGAACGCTTGATGATATTGGCAAAAATGCTGTTGAAGATAACATCAAGGTTAAAGCTTTCCAGAGCAATTCGACTTGTTTTTCTCTCATCTTCAAGCTCCACCATAATCCCAGCCTTCGCAAAATCATCTTGCCATACATCAACCACCGATTGAGTTATCTGACTCAAATTGTAATTGTGACTGCCGCCGCTAGCTTCGCCAGGAACACTTTTTAACTCATTTAATTGCCATGTCGTTTTCGCCAGATGATCTTCCGTAGCTGCATCCAAAGGTATGGGTAATTTTGACGCTATAAAATCCACACTGGACTTAATAGATTGCGCCACGTGATCAACCAACAGGTTTCTGACTTGAATCTGTTTACGTAGCTGTTGGTTACTCGTCAACAACACTCGGCTTTGATGCCTCAACTGGTTAGTTTTGAGTGTCACTTGCGCAGCTAAATCACGGTTAGCCTGTACAACATAGCGAGAACGCCAGTACATAAGTAGTGCAACCATGGCAATACTCGCGACCACAAAACCTAAAATTGCGAGTTGCGATAAATACCAAGGATTAAGCACAATAAAATATGACTCGAGCCCAACCAATCCAGCAGCGACTTGAGACTCATTACTTACCTGTAGATGGTATTCACCGGAATTGAGATGCTCTAGAGTCAGTTGGCCTCCCTCTAGCGCTTGCCAAGGATCATCGCTATTCAATCGATAATACAAATTTTGGCTGTCTGGTTTTGGCATCACGCCAAATAAGAAACTTAGAGAAGAGCCATACGGTAATTTTATTCCATTCAAATCGGCGCTACCAACTTGTAGAACCTCGTTTTCAAGCACAACTTGGCTCACGATAAACTTCGACTCTGGAGGGTTGGACACAAGCAGCTTGGATGCTTCAGCTTTTACCAACCCGTATTTCGACCCTAGGACGAGCTCTCGCTCACCACCTTCTTTTTGCTGTATAACACTGCAAATTCCTGGTAGAAACTCGTTGTTCATTAAGCCAGACGCCGATGAATAATGTTTCACTAATTCACCCGAAAGGTGGTAATAGCTTAATCCGACAGAAGAGGCTAACCACACACCTTGCCTGTCTCTGATCAAGCAAGCAGGTCGCGCGTTGGGCACACTCATTTCAACAACATGTTTCTCGTCACTTCCTTTAATCGTTTTAAAAACGCCGTAAGATGACGCAAACCACTGACTGCCATCAACCGCCGTGACCATGTCTAATGATTCACCAAATTTTTCGGAATAGCGGATGAACTGGATGTGTTCATTGCTGTATTGATAAACCCCATGATCGGTCCCTATCAATAGAGAATCTTCAGTGTCGTATAAACGCGTAACCTTAGCTGGTAAGTACTGACTTACTAGCCACTCACTTCCAAAGTTTCTTACGCTTTGCTTGGTTATATCAACATTGTAAAGATGGTATCCACTTGATACCCAGAGACGCTCATTACCATCAACAGTCACATGCTCCACTCCGTGTCCAGCCATAACCTGTAAATAAGGAAATGTCACTTTGTTAAGACCATTCAACTCAAATATTTCGAGCCCTTTAGAGGTCGCAAGCCAAAGCATCCCACCTTGAAATGCAAATTCATTGATCTGCGAATCAAGCTCCAAGACTTTGATGTTGCCACTCTCACCTGTCCGGTAAAGCTTTCGGTCATCCGCGAACCAAAGCGCATCATCAGGTCCTGTGGAAGTTTGTCGAATTCGCCCTGATAAGGTTTGCGAGTCGTAACTACTGAAGGTTACTCGTTCAAACTTTTTACTAAACAAGGAGTAATAGCGAATGCCTTGGTTAGTCGCGATCCACATCCCTCCCATGTTGTCACTCAGTAGCGAATAGATCTTTGTATTATCCAGCTCCAGTTCAAGAAAGCTTGCAGGCTCGACTTCTGTCACTTCACCTGACAAGAATGAGTATAAATACAGACCATGCTCAGTCCCCACCCAGTACTCTTGATTTGTCTCAGCGAAAGTCAACACATGAGAGCCGCCAATCTTAATCACCTCTTTATCAGGTTGATAAATATTGAAAATTAATGCCCCACGCAACGTTCCTACCAGAATTTCTCTGCGCGTGTGTGAGTAGTAGATCTTTTCAATGTAGTTCTGACCTGAAGCGACTACATGGTCAAACTTATCTCCTTCTGAAAGATAAAAGCCAGAAGTTGTAGCAAGTGCCCACTTCTCTTCGAGCAGAACTGCATCGTTAATATAAACATAGCTATTGTTGCTATGTTGATAGAGCTGCAACAAAGAAAAGGACTTTAACTCGTTAGTATCGATGTTGTAAGTATAGAAATGTGCGCCATCACTAACCCAAATATAATCTTCAGAAGAACCGATTTTTCTTATTTGCGACCCGGGGTTTAAGCTAAAGACTAAACGTCTTTCTTGATTTGGATAAGTTTGATACACCTCATTCTCAACAAAGGTCCAGAACGAGCCTTCATGATAAGCCAGTTGCTTAGCAGACATTTGTAAAAAACTGCCTGATTTAGGTAGGATATTTTGGCCATCATAAAACAACACCCGCCCATGCACGTCGTGAATCCACAAGCCCCCTTGCTCACCCAAGAACAATTTTTTAGCCGCAATAAAAGTACCCTTAACCTGAGTCGGCAAAGGGTAAAAGATGGCATTCGCATTATGAAGAGCAAATGCTTGGAAAGATAGGAAAAAGCCCAACAAGACAAGGGCTAATTGGCGTAGCAAGACGAAAACCTTTTATATCAATTTGTGCTCGGCGCTCACCGTCCATATCTTCTACAGCATGGACTTATACGGTTATTTTGAGCTGCTAATTATTGATAATGATATCTCAATTACTGTTTGAGAAAAGGCTCGCCTTGCCAAAGGTTGTAATTCTTACTACTGGATCACGTTAAAAGGACTATTCCTACACAACAACACTACTTAATCCGTCTTTTGGCTCAAGCACTGCTCAAAATTATTCGCCATATTGTTGAGAAAAGTAAAGTAACTGCCCGGTTTTGCTTCAATTGTGCTCCCTAATGGGTCAAGTTCACCTTTGGCAACTTTGCTACCTCGCATCACGCTCTGAACGACAGCTGGAGTAAACTGAGGTTCAGAAAACACGCAGGCTACATCTCCTGAACTTAACTTTTGACGAATTTGGATTAAGGTTTTTGCTCCCGGCTTACGATCCGGGCTCACGGTGAAGTGCCCCATTTGATTTAACTCATAACGCTCTTCGAAATAACCATAAGCATCGTGAAACACAAAGTAACCTTTGTCTTTCACTGGCGATAATTTCTTCTTGATCTCTAGGTCCGTCTGGCTGAGCTCAGTTTCAAATTTTTTAAGGTTTTCTTGGTACTGTGCTGCATTTTCCGGATCAAGTGATCCTAGTTGATTTACGACAGCCTTGGCAACTTGTTGTGCTTGACTTACACCTAACCAAAAGTGCGGATCATGTGAACCATGATCGTGGCCATCATGGTCATGGTTGTGCTCACTATCAAACTCACGCAAATCTAGATCTGGAATTTGACTAATAGTCAGAGTATTCGATCTGTCTGACACGACTTTTTCCAGAAACGGTTCGAGATCATGTCCGTACCAAA
Organism: Vibrio sp. JZG10; assembly: GCF_054064075.1. Taxonomy (NCBI): domain Bacteria; kingdom Pseudomonadati; phylum Pseudomonadota; class Gammaproteobacteria; order Vibrionales; family Vibrionaceae; genus Vibrio; species Vibrio sp. JZG10. The sequence continues at coordinate 60,553 of NZ_JBSUGE010000024.1, read as the reverse complement.
TGACTAAATCAGCAGAAGCTATTTTCTTAACATCCGATGGGCGTAAAGCGTAATCATGGGGCGAAGTGTTAGACTGCAGTAATACATCTGGCGAAGTCACCCCTTGAGTAAGCTCTGTCACTAATAACTGAATAGGTTTGATACTCGTTAGTACCGTTACTGCGTGTGCTGGCAACGTTAGCATCGCTGACGCAGCAAGAATTAATGCTCTTTTCATAGTTTTACTTGGGATATGGTGTAGAAAGTGTGATAATGTTACATTATAACATTATTGATTTGCAAATGAGTTTCATTCATGTCTTCCTTAGTCCATCTTGAGCACTTATGCGTCGAGTTCGATGGCCGCAGAGTTCTCGATAACATTAGTATGGAATTACAAAAGGGCAAAATAACAACCCTAATTGGTCCCAATGGAGCGGGAAAATCAACGTTAGTCAAAGTCATTTTAGGCCTTCAAAAACCGACTAGCGGCAAATTAAACCGACAAAGAAAACTAAAAATTGGTTATGTTCCTCAAAAATTGAAACTCAATGACTCTCTTCCATTGAATGTCACCCGTTTTCTAAATTTAGCAGGAAAATACAGTAAACAAGAATGTATTGATGCATTAAGGCTTGTTGGCGCTGAGCATTTAATTAGTAGTAACATGCATCGCTTATCAGGTGGTGAAAACCAACGCGTATTACTTGCGCGTGCTTTGCTTCAACGCCCAGAGCTGTTAGTGCTAGATGAACCTGCGCAGGGTGTGGATATTCAAGGTCAAATCGATCTCTACGATCTAATTGAAAGCATTCGTCACCGATTCGATTGCGGTGTATTTATGGTGTCACACGACTTACATTTAGTAATGGCCAAAACAGATGATGTCATTTGTCTGCATCACCATGTTTGCTGCTCTGGTTCACCTGCCACGATTACTCAGCACCCTTCTTACATCGCGCTATTTGGCAATGCAGCGAGAGAATCGCTCGCGTTTTATCATCACGACCACGAGCATCATCATCACGATTTATCCGGAACGCCAGTAACTGGCGATGCGACATCATGCTCCAACCATAAACACGGACATCATCACCATGATTGAGTTTCTTCTACCTTCTATTCTTGCTGGTATTGGCATCGCGATCATTGCAGGTCCTCTTGGGTCATTTGTCGTTTGGCGCAAAATGGCTTACTTCGGTGATACCTTGGCACATGCTTCATTGATGGGTTTGGCATTAGGCTTTCTGCTCAACGTGAACCTTTATCTTGCACTACTCGTTTGCTGTTTAGCACTCGCCGTATTGCTCGTGACACTGCAGAAACAACAACTGGTCGCAACCGATACGCTTCTGGGTATACTCGCCCATAGCGCATTATCTGTTGGTCTAGTTTCTGTTAGTTTCTTGGATAATGTCCGTGTAGATCTGATGAGTTACTTGTTTGGTGACTTACTCGCAGTCTCTCCGCAAGATCTGATGTTCATTTACGCAGGTGTCGTTGCTGTTAGCGTGTGTCTTTACGTTTTTTGGCGACCTTTATTGTCGAGCACAGTTAGTGAAGAGCTTGCTGCCGTCGAGGGCGTCAATACAGACTTGGTTAGATTGGTGTTAATGCTTATGGTAGGTGTTGTGATTGCCGTAGGTATGAAGTTCGTTGGCGCGTTGATCATGACTTCGCTCCTAATTATCCCAGCAGCAACAGCACGTAAAGTCTCTTCATCACCAGAGCAAATGGCATTGTTCGCATCCATTATTGGCTCTGTGGCAGTACTGATGGGGCTTAGCCTATCATGGCACTTCGATACTCCGGCTGGCCCATCAGTAGTAATCAGCGCAACATCTCTGTTTATGCTTAGCCAATTTATTCGCCAAAAATCGTAAAAAGTACCTTGATACAAAAAAGCCTAGCAATTATTGCTAGGCTTTTTTAGCTTTAAGCTTCGAGTTGGAAATTACCAGCCCGTTACTTCACGTAGACCTTGGCCGATCTCTGCTAGAGATTTCACAGTCTTAACGCCCGCCGCTTCTAGTGCTGCAAATTTGTCTTCAGCAGTACCTTTACCGCCAGAGATAATCGCACCAGCGTGGCCCATACGTTTACCAGGAGGAGCAGTTACACCAGCAATGTAGGAAACCACTGGCTTCGTTACGTTTTCTTTAATGTATGCTGCTGCTTCTTCTTCTGCAGTACCACCGATTTCACCGATCATAACAATCGCTTCTGTTTCAGGGTCTTCTTGGAACAGTTTTAGAATATCAATGAAGTTTGAACCTGGGATTGGGTCACCACCAATACCAACACAAGTAGACTGGCCGAAACCTTCGTCTGTTGTTTGCTTAACTGCTTCGTAAGTTAGAGTACCGCTGCGAGATACGATACCTACTTTACCTTTCTTGTGGATGTGACCAGGCATGATACCGATCTTACACTCGTCAGGAGTGATAACACCCGGACAGTTAGGACCGATCATGCGAACGCCAGTTTCTTCTAGCTTCACTTTCACGTCGATCATATCTGTTGTAGGAATGCCTTCCGTGATTGTTACGATTAGCTCGATGCCCGCATCAATCGCTTCTAGAATTGCATCTTTACAGAAAGGTGCTGGAACGTAGATAACTGTCGCTGTTGCACCAGTTGCTTCTACTGCTTCACGAACTGTGTTGAATACAGGTAAGCCTAGGTGAGTTTGGCCACCTTTACCTGGAGACACACCACCAACCATCTGAGTGCCGTATGCGATAGCTTGCTCTGAGTGGAAAGTACCTTGACCACCAGTGAAACCCTGACAGATTACTTTAGTGTCTTTGTTAATTAATACAGACATTATTTAGCCTCCGCAGCAGCAACAACTTTCTGAGCAGCATCCGTTAGCGACTCAGCAGCAATGATATCAACATCAGAATTAGCAAGAACTTCGCGACCTAGGTCAGCGTTAGTACCTTCTAGACGAACAACAACAGGTACGCTTACACCTACTTCTTTAACCGCACCGATAATACCTTCTGCGATCATGTCACAACGTACGATACCACCGAAGATGTTAACAAGTACCGCTTTCACGTTGTCATCTGATAGGATGATCTTGAATGCTTCAGCAACACGCTCTTTCGTCGCGCCGCCACCTACGTCTAGGAAGTTAGCTGGTTTGCCGCCGTGTAGGTTTACGATATCCATCGTACCCATTGCTAGGCCTGCACCGTTAACCATACAGCCAACGTTACCGTCTAGTGCTACGTAGTTCAGTTCCCACTGAGCTGCGTGTGCTTCACGCTCATCTTCTTGTGATGGATCGTGCATTTCACGAAGCTTAGGCTGACGGTAAAGAGCGTTTGAATCGATGTTGATCTTACCATCAAGACATAGCAGGTTGCCTTCACCAGTAACCACAAGCGGGTTGATCTCAAGTAGAGCAAGGTCGTACTGAGAGAACATAGTGCCAAGACCCATAAAGATCTTAACGAATTGTTTGATTTGGTCACCTTCAAGACCAAGTTTGAACGCAAGCTCGCGACCTTGGTAAGCTTGTGGGCCTACTAGTGGATCGATTGCTGCTTTGTGGATAAGCTCCGGCGTTTCTTCCGCAACTTTTTCGATTTCCACACCACCTTCTGTTGAAGCCATGAAAACGATCTTACGGCTTGCACGGTCAACAACCGCACCTAGGTATAATTCGTTTGCAATGTTTGAAGCTTCTTCAACAAGGATTTTTGTAACTGGCTGACCGTTAGCGTCAGTTTGGTAAGTCACTAGGTTTTTACCTAACCACTTTTGTGCAAACTCTTTAACGCCTTCTTTTGTATCGTGCAGCTCTACACCGCCCGCTTTACCACGGCCACCAGCGTGAACCTGACATTTAACTACTTTCTTTTCTGTACTGATACGGCCTGCGGCTTCAAAAGCTTCTTGTGGTGTATCACACGCGTAGCCTTCTGGCACAGGCAAACCGAATTCTGCAAACAGCTGTTTGGCTTGGTATTCATGCAAATTCATTTCGATATTCCGTTTGTTTTTCCCTTAAGGGATTTATTATTTCCATAACGCTGCAGTCTTGGCTGCTTGTACGTCTGTAGGGTCTTCTCAAATCAATCCCTCATCACGAGTCCTCATGGTGTGGGATTCAAATGAAGGCCAGACGTTGAGCCAGTCTAGCCATTGAAATTTTTAACGTCTAGCTACCTACGATAACTAGACGTTTTAGCGATATTAAACGTCTAATAGGAGACGGGCTGGATCTTCTAGCAACTCTTTAATCGTCACTAGGAAGCCAACAGACTCGCGACCATCAATTAGGCGGTGATCGTAAGACAGCGCTAGGTACATCATCGGCAAGATTTCAACTTTGCCATCCACTGCCATCGGACGCTCTTGGATCTTATGCATACCAAGAATCGCTGATTGAGGTGGGTTGATGATTGGTGTAGACATTAGTGAACCGAACACACCACCGTTTGTGATAGTGAAGTTACCGCCCATTAGCTCGTCTACCGTTAGCTTGCCATCACGACCTTTGATAGCCAGTTCTTTGATGCCTTTTTCAACATCAGCGAAACCAAGCTTGTCACAGTCTTTTAGGACAGGTGTAACTAGACCACGTGGCGTTGATACCGCCATGCTAATGTCGAAGTAGTTGTGGTAAACAATGTCATCGCCATCAATCGAAGCATTTACTTCTGGGTAACGCTTAAGCGCTTCTGTTACTGCTTTTACGTAGAAAGACATGAAGCCCAAACGAATACCGTGACGCTCTTCGAACTGATCTTTGTACTGCTTACGAAGGTCCATGATTGGTTTCATGTTCACTTCGTTAAACGTCGTTAGCATTGCCGTGTTGTTCTTCGCCTCTAGTAGACGGTTAGCGACTGTCTTACGCAGGCGAGTCATTGGAACACGTTTTTGGCTACGAGCCGCTGCCGGCACGTCAACCACTGCTGGTGCTTCTTCTTTTGGCGCAGCTTTAGCGTTCGCAAGATGCGCTTCAATATCTTCGCGCGTAATACGACCACCAACGCCAGTGCCTTTCACTTGGCTTGCTTCTAAGCCATGCTCAGCCAATAAACGACGTACTGCTGGGCTTAGTGCATCATTGCTTTCTTCGCTAAGCGCAGCTTTATGACGTTTATCAGGAGATGCTTCCGTACCTTCTGTTTTGTCTGCGGTAGGCTCACCTGCAACTGCACCTGGCTTCAATTTAGCAATGATTTGTTTAGAAAGTACTGTCGCACCTTCTTCTTCAACGATAGCTTCCAAAACGCCTGCTTCCGGAGCTGGCACTTCTAGCACGACTTTGTCTGTCTCGATGTCAACCAAAACCTCGTCACGCTCTACTGCGTCGCCTGGTTGTTTGTGCCATGTCGCTACGGTTGCATCAGCAACTGATTCAGGTAAATCTGGAACCAGAATTTCAATTGTCATATCTGTTTCTTCCTTTCACTTCTAGTTCTTAATTCGAAGTTTTTGAGTTCACGTTCAGAGCGTCTTCAACCAACGCTTTTTGTTGTTTCAAGTGCACCGACATGTAGCCAACTGCTGGCGAAGCAGAAGCTGGGCGACCTGCGTATTTAAGATCTGCACCTGCAGGAATAGCGGCACGGAAGTTGTGTTGGCTACAGTACCAAGCACCTTGGTTCTGAGGCTCTTCCTGACACCACACGAAGTCTTCAACGTTGGTGTATTGAGCAATCGCTGCTTGTACTTCTTCCATCGGGAATGGATAAAGCTGCTCGATACGCACGATAGCGACATCGTCTTGCTCGTTATTACGGCGCTGCTCCAGTAGGTCAAAATAAACCTTACCTGAACAGAACACGACGCGTTTTACTTTGCTTGGGTCTAAATCATCTACTTCTGGAATTGCAGATTGGAATGTACCGTCCGCTAAGTCTTCAATTGTCGAAGTACATAGAGGATGGCGCAGCAAAGATTTTGGCGACATAACAATCAGAGGTCGACGCATTGGGCGCACAACTTGACGACGAATCATGTGGTATACCTGAGCCGGTGTTGAAGGAACTACAACCTGCATATTTTGCTCAGCACACAACTGAAGGTAACGCTCTAGACGTGCAGAGGAGTGCTCAGGGCCTTGACCTTCGTAACCGTGAGGTAGAAGCATTGTGAGACCACACAAGCGTGCCCATTTCTGCTCACCTGACGAAATGAATTGGTCAATCACAACCTGCGCGCCGTTGGCAAAGTCACCAAACTGCGCTTCCCAGATAGTCAAACCACCTGGCTCTGCTGTTGCGTAACCGTATTCAAATGCCAATACCGCTTCTTCTGACAGTACTGAGTCAAACACTTGGAATGGACCCTGATTGTCATGAATATTCGCTAATGGAATGTACGTACTTGCATCTGTTTGGTTATGAAGAACCGAGTGACGGTGGAAGAAAGTACCACGACCCGAATCCTGACCAGAAAGGCGAATACGCTTGCCATCATCAACTAATGTTGCATACGCCAATGTTTCGGCCATACCCCAGTCGATTGCTTTTTCACCGGTCATCATTGCTAGGCGATCGTTGTAAAGCTTATTAACACGGCTTTGCAGTTTATGGCTTTCTGGATACTGACAAAGACGATTACCCAACTCGATAAGACGCGTCTTGTCATATTTTGAATCCCACTCCATATCCCATTCATGCCCTAAGTAAGGGGACCAGTCTACAGAGTGCAACGCCATTGGACGCCATTCTTTAACCACCACTTCACCGCGGTCTAATGCGTCGCGGTACTCATTGACTAACTGAGTCGCTGTCTCGATATCTGATTCGTTTTTATCGATCAGAATATCCGCATACAATTTGCGTGGTGTAGGGTGTTTTTTGATTTTTTGGTACATCAAAGGCTGAGTCGCGTTTGGCTCATCGGCCTCGTTGTGACCATGGCGACGGTAACACACCAAATCAATCACGACATCGCGCTTGAACTCGTTGCGGTAATCCAAAGCAATACGAGTAACAAAAGCAACCGCTTCTGGGTCATCGGCATTCACGTGGAAAATTGGCGCCTGAACCATCTTCGCGATATCTGTACAGTACATCGTTGAACGCGTGTCACGAGGGTTAGACGTCGTAAAGCCAACTTGGTTGTTAATAACGATACGCACCGTACCACCGACTTGGAAACCACGAGCCAGTGACATGTTGAACGTTTCGGCAACCACACCCTGACCAGCGATTGCAGAGTCACCGTGGATAGTGATAGGAAGCACTTTGCTACCTTGATTATCACCCAAGCGATCTTGACGTGCTCGCACCGACCCCATGACTACTGGGTTGACGATTTCTAGATGCGATGGGTTAAATGCAAGAGCTAAGTGAACATCACCACCTGGGGTAGCAAAGTCGGCAGAGAAACCTTGGTGATATTTCACATCACCGGTGCCCCAAGTTTCGTCGTGTTTACCGGCAAACTCATCGAATAGATCTTGAGGCTTCTTACCAAGCACGTTCACCAGCATGTTCAAACGACCACGGTGAGCCATACCGATAACCACTTCACGCATCCCACTTGTTCCCGCGTGACGGATCAACTCTTTCGTCATCGGAATCAGTGCGTCACCACCTTCTAGAGAGAAACGTTTTGCACCTGGGAATTTCGCTCCGAGGTAACGCTCCAAACCTTCAGCGGCTGTTAGCTCTTCTAGGAATGTGCGCTTCTCATCTTTGTTGAATGATGGCTGGCCTACGACAGACTCAAGACGTTGTTGGATCCAACGTTTTTGCTCTGTGTCAGTCATGTGCATGTATTCAGCACCGATGGAACCGCAGTAAGTTTTGTTGAGGGCTTCATAGATGTCTTTCAACTTCATGGTTTCTTGCCCAACAGCAAAAGAACCTACGTTGAAAGTTTCTTCGAAGTCATCTTCGGTAAGATTATGAAAAGCAGGGTCTAACTCCGCCACGGTTGGGCGTTGCCATAGACCTAGTGGGTCTAATTCTGCAGCTTCATGTCCGCGGAAACGGTATGCGTTGATTAGCTGTAGAACTTTTACTTGTTTTGCATCGACATCTGGGTCACTAACTTGGACATTGTAATGCTTTGTTTCTCTAGCGAGTCGACGGAAGTAGTCACGGACACGTGAATGTGGTTGTTCTGCCACTTCTTCTGACGGCTTAGGTAAGCCTTCAAAAACACGTTTCCACTCCTCACTTACCAGATCGGGATCACTTAGATACAGTTCGTAGAGGTCCTCTACATACGTTGCATTGGCGCCAGCCAAGTGTGAAGACTCGAGCCATGCCTTCATCACGCCGTTGTGCATATTTTCCCTTAACCAGTAGTTTTCACGTTTGCTTCGGTCTTTGCCGAGCTATAAGAGCCGACCAGAACTAGTCGGCAATTTTTGTATTCTTTACTCGAAATATTCTTGAAGCAGTGAAGCGGTCATATCGGGTGATCCGCAACACTGCGACATTCCTAAGAGCGAGTAAATTAAACCGAGCGATTAACCAGCATCGACTTAATATGGCCGATGGCTTTTGTCGGATTTAATCCCTTAGGACAAACACTTACACAATTCATGATGCCATGGCAACGAAAAACGCTAAATGCATCATCAAGATCAGACAAACGTTCATCTGTTGCCGTATCACGGCTATCAATTAGCCAGCGGTACGCCGCAAGAAGACCTGCTGGACCGATGAATTTGTCAGGGTTCCACCAGAATGATGGGCAAGACGTTGTACAACATGCACACATAATACATTCGTACAATCCATCTAAATGCGCACGATCATCAGGCGATTGTAGGTTCTCGCGTGATGGTGGTAATGCACCATCATCAATCAAGAATGGTTTAACTTTCGCATAGTTATCATAGAACTGCGTCATGTCAACGATAAGATCGCGCACGACAGGTAACCCTGGCAGTGGACGAATAACTATCTTATCACCTTGTAGAGCAGATAACGGTGTGATACACGCTAGACCATTTTTACCATTCATGTTCAAACCATCAGAACCACATACCCCTTCACGGCATGAGCGACGGAACGCGATGCTTGGATCTTGCTCTTTTAGCAGAATCAATGCATCAAGCACCATCATGTCTGAGCCTTCGTCTACCTCAAGGGTATACTCTTTCATGTAAGGCTTGGTATCTACATCCGGATTGTAACGGTATAAAGAGAAGTTCAATTTCATAGTCGTATCCTCCCTTTAGTATGTACGTACTTTCGGCGGGAAAGCTTCACGATGCGTTGGCGTCATGTTCACATCACGCTTAGTCATCGCTTCTGTTTCCGGGTTGTAGATAGAGTGGCATAGCCAGTTCTCATCATCACGCTCAGGGAAATCGAAACGTGCATGTGCGCCACGGCTTTCAGTACGGTAGTTCGCCGCTACGGCTGTAGAGAATGCTGTTTCCATCAAGTTGTCTAACTCTAGACACTCAATACGTTGCGTGTTGAATTCAGAAGACTTGTCCGCTAGGTGCGCATCTTTCAGACGTTCGCGAATTACTTTCAACTCTTCTAGACCCGTTGCCATTGCATCGCCTTCACGGAATACCGAGAAGCTGTTTTGCATGCAAGCTTGTAGGTCTTTACGGATTTGAACTGGATCTTCACCGCCAGTACTATTTTCCCAACGCATGGTACGCGCTAGAGATGCTTCAATATCAGATTCAGTTGCAGGGCGTGCCTCAGCTTGCGCTGCGAGCGTTTCGCCAAGATGCAAGCCTGTCGCGCGACCAAATACGACTAAGTCTAGTAATGAATTGCCGCCTAGACGGTTTGCTCCGTGTACTGATACAGAAGCAATCTCACCACATGCATATAGACCTTGTACTTCCATCTCGCTGCCGTCAGCCTTTTGCTTGATTGCTTGGCCAGACACTTGAGTCGGTACACCACCCATCATGTAGTGACAGGTTGGAATTACTGGAATTGGCTCTTTCACTGGATCAACGTGCGCGAAAGTACGAGACAGCTCACAGATACCAGGCAGACGTGACTCAAGCACTTCTTTACCAAGGTGATCCAACTTCAGCTTAATGTGTGGACCCCAAGGACCATCACAACCACGGCCTTCACGAATTTCGATCATCATTGAACGTGCAACTACGTCACGACCTGCAAGGTCTTTCGCGTTAGGAGCATAGCGCTCCATGAAGCGTTCGCCATCTTTATTTAGAAGGTAACCACCTTCACCACGACAACCTTCTGTTACAAGAACACCTGCACCAGCGATACCCGTTGGGTGGAACTGCCACATTTCCATGTCTTGCATAGGTACACCCGCACGCAATGCCATACCTACACCGTCACCAGTGTTGATGTGTGCGTTAGTGGTCGACGCGTAAATACGACCTGCACCACCTGTTGCTAGAATCGTTGCTTTTGATTTGAAGTAACAGATCTCGCCTGTTTCCATACAAATCGCAGTACAGCCCATTACGGCGCCGTCTTGGTTTTTCACCAAGTCTAGTGCATACCATTCCGAGAAAATGGTGGTTTTGTGTTTCACATTTTGTTGGTAAAGCGTATGAAGAAGCGCGTGACCTGTACGGTCCGCAGCTGCTGCTGTACGTGCAGCTTGCTCACCACCAAATTCTTTTGACTGACCACCGAATGGACGTTGGTAGATAGTACCGTTATCAAAACGAGAGAATGGAAGGCCCATTTTTTCTAGTTCGATAACGGACTCAGGGCCATTCTTACACATGTATTCAATCGCATTTTGGTCACCGATGTAATCGGAACCTTTAACGGTATCGTACATGTGCCATTGCCAATCGTCTTTGTGCGAGTTACCCAGAGCGACGGTAATACCGCCCTGTGCAGACACAGTATGAGAACGTGTTGGAAATACTTTTGACAACAAAGCACATGATAGGCCTTGTTCTGAAATTTGTAGTGCAGCGCGCATACCTGCACCACCAGCGCCGATTACTACGGCGTCAAACTCACGAACTGGAATAGACACTTACGCACCCCACAGAATAAATAGACCAGAGAAGACATAGCCGAATAGCACGGCAATAACACCAAGTTGCAGTGCGCCACGCAGTTTCGCGCACTTAATGTAATCCGTTAATACCTGCCACAAACCGACCCATGCGTGGATCAGGATCGAGACAAGTGCCAACATGGTGAATACTTTAGTGAAGGTACCACCAAAGAATTGGGTCCAAGATGCGTAAGAGATATCTGAAAATGCACAGAAGCTAATCAGATAAATCGTGTATAGCGTCATAATGATTGCAGTTGCACGAATTAGTAGGAAATCGTGTACACCATTACGACCAAATGAAGATACGTGTTTTACCATACCAAGATCCCCGCCAATAATGATAATACTGCTGTTGCACCAAACGCGACTTTAGCGCTCATCGTGCCAGAATCTAGCTCTTCAAAGTGACCTAGATCCATCAACAAGTGACGGATACCACCTGCAATGTGGTAGGCAAGTGCAGTAAGAATTCCCCACAGGATGAATTTTACGAAGAAGCTATCGACGATGTCAGCGGCTTCCATAAAACCCATTGGGGATGACAGAGAAATGGACAGTAACCACAGTAGTATACCCACCGCAACAAACGTAATTACCCCAGACACACGGTGTAGGATGGATGCGATTGCTGTGATAGGAAAGTGGATGGTCTGTAAATCTAAATTAACAGGTCTTGACTTTCTTTCTTTCACGGGCTTGCTCACTCAGCTCCATTGAGCATTTATTGTTATAACCAATTTCAGCTTCCAAACGTACAAAAGTTAACATCTATTTAACAAATATCGCGAGTAACCACCCAGATAATTGTAAACAACTTGTTAACAATCGGAGTCCAGCAACAAACCTCACTCTTTGTTTCTAGCCCCGAATTTATAAGGATTTAACTAAAATTTTCTTAGCCAATATACGGCGAGCAACATTCTAATACAATTGGTGTAACAAATTATGCTACATAGAACAGATTTTTAACGATTTTCATGAGAAAAATCATAACAAGTGCACACAAAGATGGAGAAAAATTGACTTTAAGCTTTAACAACAGTACAAAAATGGCACATAAACATCCTGGACGGATTAAATAATAAACAAAGGAGATTGTTATGGCGGATAAGAAAGCGACCCTTCATGTTGAAGGTCAAGCGCCAATCGAACTGCCAATTATGGACGGTACGCTAGGTACACCTGTAATTGACGTTCGTAAGCTGGGAGCCAATGGTTACTTTACTTTTGACCCAGGTTTTCTTGCCACTGCATCTTGTGAATCATCAATCACGTACATCGATGGCGGCAAAGGTATTCTTTTGCACCGCGGTTTCCCGATTGATCAATTAGCCAATAACGCAGATTACTTAGAAGTATGTTACATCCTTCTTTATGGTGAAGCCCCTACCCGAGAACAATACGAGCAATTCAAGACGACCGTAACGCGTCATACTATGGTCCACGAACAAATCGCAAGCTTTTTCCATGGCTTCCGACGTGATGCTCACCCAATGGCAGTAATGTGTGGTGTAGTCGGTGCACTTGCAGCCTTCTACCACGACTCTCTTGACATCAACAACGACGAGCACCGCGAGATCGCGGCGTACCGTCTGCTATCGAAGATGCCGACACTGGCTGCAATGTGTTACAAATACTCTATCGGTCAGCCATTTATCTACCCACGCAACGATTTGAGCTACGCAGAAAACTTCCTACACATGATGTTCGCAAACCCTTGCGAAGAGTATGAAGTAAACCCTGTCGTTGCTCGTGCAATGGATAAAATCTTCACGCTACACGCAGATCACGAACAGAATGCGTCGACGTCAACTGTACGTCTAGCTGGCTCTTCTGGTGCTAACCCATTTGCATGTATTGCCGCTGGTATTGCATCACTTTGGGGACCTGCTCACGGTGGTGCAAACGAAGCGTGCTTGAGAATGCTAGAAGAGATTGGCAGCGTCGATAACATCCCTGAGTATGTAGACCGCGCGAAAGACAAAGATGACCCATTCCGCTTAATGGGCTTTGGTCACCGCGTTTATAAAAACTACGATCCACGTGCGACAGTAATGCGCGAAACGTGTCATGAAGTTCTCAAAGAGCTAAACATTCAAGACCCTCTACTAGATGTAGCAATGGAACTTGAGCGCATTGCGCTTTCTGATGAGTACTTCGTTTCTAAGAAGCTGTACCCGAACGTAGACTTCTACTCAGGTATCATTCTTAAAGCGATTGGTATTCCAGTTTCTATGTTTACGGTTATCTTCGCGATTTCTCGTACCATCGGCTGGATTGCTCACTGGAACGAAATGCACAGCGATCCACTGAACCGCATCGGTCGTCCTCGTCAGCTATACACTGGTGAGACACAGCGTGAGTTTTCTCCACTTCACGAACGTGAATGATCTTTTTAGTTAGAAGATAAACAAACAAAAGGGTTGAGATTTTGTCTCAACCCTTTTTTCTTTTCAGCGTCTCACGTTATGAATAGCGAACACTAAACCGGATTATCAATATCGATAAACTCCACATGTAGGCCGTATTCATCCGCTAGCCATTTTCCTAAAGCCTGAACACCATAACGCTCAGTAGCATGATGACCTGCAGCAAAGTAATGAATGTCCATTTCTCGCGCAGTATAGGTTGTACGCTCAGAAATTTCGCCAGAGATAAACGCATCTAATTCGTGTTGTACAGCAAGCTCAATAAAATCCTGCCCTCCACCAGTGCACCAACCGACTGTCTCAATCATCTTATCAGTATTCTCTGGCGCAATATGTAGTGGTTCTCTATCAAGTACTTGATTGATCTTGCTCGCAAACTCAGCACCAGACATCGGTTTTTTCAAGCGTCCAAACATGGCTACTGATTGAGGATGTCCTTCAAGTCCACCTTCTACTTCGATTTCAAGTAAGCGAGCTAATTCGGCGTTGTTGCCTAGCTCTGGGTGAATATCCAGAGGAAGGTGATAACCATATAAGTTGATATCGTTTTTGATCAGACTACGAATTCGTTTACCTTTCATACCACGAATTGGCTCAGGTTCACCTTTCCAAAAATAACCGTGATGAACGAGTAATGCGTCTGCATTAAGCTCAATCGCTTTATCGATTAAGGCTTGAGAGGCAGTTACGCCAGTGATAACACGCTTTACGGCTGGCGTCCCTTCTACCTGTAACCCATTTGGTGCGTAATCTTTAATTAACTGCGGTGACAGTTTGTCATTAAGAATCTGTTCTAGCTTTAAGTTATTCATTATTACTTCCAATTTCTAGCGCATGTAAACCTAAATAACCTCTCGATGAAATCAGACCGAGAGTGTGCAACCTAGTTGATACAACAACGTTTTGACATCTGGCACCTTGATATCATTTAGGTACTTAAAGTGTATCTCGAACCCCAATATCGATGCTAGCCACCCTACCCTCAAAAGCAAATTTAGTTACAATAACAAAGCTTGTCGCCTCACCATACATATAGGGATACGGATGAACCAACTGCAACGCTTTTACCAATGGATCGCCACTTCACCTCCTCTTTTCAAGTTACGCCCTCCGTTTACAACCTTAGAGGATCTTTCGGTAACGCCTTTAAATAACGCTGAGCAATACAATGGTAATCCAAGATTGGGCTTTTTATATCAGCACTTATGCACTGCAGTTCTCTCTAGTTCAGAACGATATCAGGTTATCGCGGAAGAGGTTCAGTTAAACGACATCGAAGGTAAGACCATTGGTGCTATCGACTTGGTGTTGCGGAATACAGAATCAAATCAAATAGAACACTGGGAAGTGGCGATTAAGTTTTATCTTCTTTATAACGGCGTTTGGTATGGTCCGAATGCTCACGACCAGCTGCATACAAAACTGAATAGAATGCTTACTCATCAGTTGAAAATGAGCGATCGCCCGGAATTTCAAAAAATAATTCCGTTAAACGACGCCCCACAAGAACGTCTATTGATGCAAGGACGACTCTATATTAATCCGTTTACTCCAGAGCCAACTCCTAGCGAGTGCTTGGGTTATGAACTAAATCCAAGTCAGATTAGTGGTTACTGGTGCTACCAGAGCCAATGGGAGTTAATCGGTAAGCCACTTTATCATTTACACAAACCATGCTGGGCGATTGGTACGGACGATTTATCTCAACCCATTGAAAAGCCTTCAGACAGATTTGTACATGCACAAACGGAGGACGGTCAATTCTGGTTTGTGGTACCGGATTCCTGGCCCGGAAACAACTGAGTTCAGGAATCTTAAAACGCAAAAGGGTTGATGCTTGCACATCAACCCTTTGTTTTCTAAATCGACTATTGAATGGTTTACAGGCCGGCAGCTGCAAACACTTGATTAACGATCTCTTGTGCTTCTGCTTCAATTTGTTTTAGGTGCTCTTCACCTTTGAAGCTTTCACAGTAAATCTTGTAGATGTCCTCTGTGCCTGATGGACGAGCAGCAAACCAGCCGTTTGCCGTCGTTACTTTTAGACCACCGATTGCAGCACCATTACCAGGCGCATGCGTTAGACGAGCAGTGATAGCATCACCCGCTAGAGTTTCAGCCGCTACCATTTCTGCTGACAACTTCTTCAGTACGTCTTTTTGAGGGCCATTCGCTACAGCTTGAATACGGTTGTATTTCGACTCACCGTGTTTCGCCGCTAGCTCTTCATAGTAGTCTTGTGGGTTCTTACCCGTTACCGCAGTGATCTCTGCCGCTAGAAGACATAACAAGATGCCGTCTTTGTCTGTTGACCAAGGCGTACCATCTTTACGAAGAAAAGATGCCCCGGCACTTTCTTCGCCACCGAAGCCGAATTTACCAGTGTACAGACCATCAACAAACCATTTAAAGCCTACTGGTACTTCACATAGCTCACGACCTAGATCCGCAACAACACGGTCAATCAGTGCACTTGATACTAGTGTTTTACCAACCGCTACATCTTTACCCCATGCGTCACGATGGCGGTATAGGTAGTCGATACAAACGGCTAAGAAGTGATTCGGGTTCATCAAACCTTTTGGCGTAACGATACCGTGACGGTCGTAGTCAGGATCGTTACCAAATGCTAGATCGTACTCATCTTTCAATGCCAATAGACCCGCCATTGCGTAAGGAGAAGAACAGTCCATACGTACAACACCGTCTTTATCGAGAGACATGAATTGGAAAGAAGGATCAATCGCTTCACTTACTAGCGTTAGGTCTAGGTTGTATGCCTGACCAATTTGACGCCAGTAATCGATGCCGCTGCCACCCAATGGATCTACACCAATCTTCAGATTTGCTTTTTGGATTGCTTCCATATCGATAACGTTCACCAGATCATCGATATAGGGTTTAACCAAGTCCATCTCCACAAACAGATCCGATGCTTTTGCTTCTGCTAGTGGTAAGCGTTTAACACCTTGTATACCTTCGGCAATCAGTGCGTTCGCACGATCTTCTATAGCTTGAGTCAACTCAGCTTCTGCTGGACCACCGTGAGTCGGATTGTATTTGATACCGCCGTCTTGTGGTGGGTTATGAGATGGCGTAATCACAATACCGTCTGCTTTTTCATCGTGCTTGATGTTGTAAGTCAGAATTGCGTGCGAGATACCTGGTGTTGGCGTGTAGCCGTTATCCTGCTGTACGATGACTTTTACGCCATTCGCAATCAAAACTTCAATCACGCTAGAAAATGCAGGTTCAGACAAAGCATGCGTGTCTTTACCGACAAACAAAGGACCTGTGGTCCCTTGCTGGGCACGAACTTCTGCAACCGCTTGAGCAATAGCCAAAATGTGGTTTTCGTTAAATGTATGCTTATCAGCGGTACCACGGTGACCTGATGTGCCGAATTGAACCTTGTGATCGGGGTTCTTAGCATCAGGTTGAAGCAAGAAGTAATTGGCAACAAGTGCCGGAATATTATGAAGATCTTCCTGCTGCGCTTTTTGCCCAGCACGAGGGTGCATAGCCATGTTTGACATCCTTTCTTTAAATACAAATAAAATTAAAAAAGCCTCATAATATCCGCTAACTGCGACACATTATGAGGCTTCTATCAGGTTTCTTAGATTGAACCTGTTACTTTTTCTATTAAGTCAGGTTGGTACCCCATGTGTGTCATCACTTGTTCAACCATCTGTCTTTTACGACTGGTATTGTTGTTCGTGATAACCCAAAACGGTGTGCCAGGAATGGCTTTTGGCTTGGTCGTGTTGCCATTTGCCAACAAGGTTTCTTCATTATCTGCAAAGTACACGCGTTTGCGTCCCTTTACATTCGTAGCCTGCGCGAAACCTTCTGGATTTAATTTATGTAAGGTCGATAGTACTAACATAAAGCGATCAATCGCTTTTTTTAGACCGGCAAACTCATCAGAAATAAGCAGCGAACGCATTTCTTTCACTACATCAACAGATTCCGTTTTACCCGCATCTTTACTTACTACAATCCCTTGTGGCTTCTCTACTACAGGCGCGGCTTCAGCTTCCTGCAACTGACCATCAAGGTTTAAAAGGCGTCGCAAAATATCCGAGGCGCTTTCACCGATATGCTTAGTTTGGCTAGCAATGTAACGGTATAGATCCTCATCAACCTCAATTGTTTTCATTCGCTTTTCACATTCTCAATGTTTAAACTCTGGGGGATTATAACGAGATCCTCTCGGATACTCCACGTTAAACCCATCACGAATAAGATAAAATGTCAGCATTACTCAACTATAAGCAGGAAGGCCAAGGCCAAACAGTTGTTTTGATTCACGGATTGTTTGGTAGTTTAAGTAATCTGGGTCTACTAGCCCGCGATCTTATTAAAGATCACACGGTGATCAGTATTGATCTGAGAAATCACGGCCTCTCTTTTCACTCAAACATTCATAATTACGCCGACATGGCAAAAGATGTGGCACAACTCCTACAACACTTAAATGTTGATCCATCTATTATTATTGGGCATTCAATGGGTGGAAAGGTCGCGATGACACTGGTGGACATTGCTCCAGAGCTCGTCAAACAGTTGGTTGTGCTCGACATGGCACCTGTCGCCTACACAGCAAACCGTCACGACAATGTGTTTAATGGTTTACACGCCGTAATTAACGAAAAGCCAGCAAGCCGTCAACAAGCGATGGATATCCTAGCTCAACATGTTGAGATCGACGGTGTAAGACAATTTCTCTCTAAGTCACTATACAAAAATGGCGATAAAATGGACTGGCGGTTTAACGTACCGAGCCTTTTTGAGAATTACGCACAAATTATCGGCTGGCAGGAAATTGCCCCAACAGACATACCCACTCTGTTTATTAAAGGTGGTGATTCCGATTACTTAATGCCAGAGCACCAACCTGCGGTGCAAAAACAGTTCAAACAAGCAAAAGCACATATTATCGCTAATACTGGCCACTGGCTTCACGCCGAAAAACCGGCTGAAGTAATGAGAGTCATTCGGAAATACATTTCGAGTTAACAAATTCGAAAAGCAACAATAGATTATTGAAATAACCCTTCTTGTAGTGCATTAACTTTACCGTTTAACAGTGGTATAGTGCGCCCAAGATTTTTCGGCATGAAGGACTAAAATGCTTTACGACTATATGGATATGCTCGAGTCTATTGGGCTCGATCTTCTTTTTGCTGCTATCTTCTTTTTCATCGGGATGGCGATAAAAGATGTGCTAAAGCAAGGCAATGTACCTGTTTTTGGTCGTCGTATTGTGTGGTTAGTCCTTTTCCTAGGCTGTGCTGGCTTTATTGCAAAAGGTGTAATTCAGCTAACTTGGGAAGGCTCTGGGTTAGGTTAAACCCTTAGTACCATCGCCAATAACAAACAATGTAAAGGTATAGACTCTATGGCAAGTGTAGGTATCTTCTTCGGTAGCGACACAGGTAATACTGAAGCCGTTGCAAAGATGATTCAAAAGCAACTAGGTAAGCATCTAGTTCACGTTCAAGACATCGCGAAAAGCAGCAAAGAAGACATTGATAACTTCGATCTTCTTCTTCTAGGTATCCCAACTTGGTACTACGGTGAAGCACAATGTGATTGGGATGATTTCTTCCCTGAACTTGAGCAAATCGACTTCTCTACTAAGCTAGTGGCTATCTTTGGCTGTGGCGACCAAGAGGACTACGCAGAATATTTCTGTGACGCGATGGGCACAGTACGTGATATCGTTGAGTCTAAAGGCGGCACAATTCTTGGCCATACTTCAACAGAAGGCTACGAATTTGAAGCGTCTAAAGCACTTGTTGAAGGCGACGACAGCCAGTTCGTAGGTCTATGTATCGATGAAGACCGTCAACCGGAACTGACTGACGAGCGTGTTGAAAACTGGGTTAAACAGATTTACGAAGAAATGTGTTTAGCTGAGCTTGAAGGCTAAATAAATCGAATTATACAAAGACCTCCGATTGGAGGTCTTTTTGTATATTTTCACAAAGCATCGGTGAGCACTTCCTCTTCGCGATACTGAGGTTTCTTTCTTACATAAAGCTTGCGTTGAACCTCTGAAACCACATTCCCCTGCTTATCTTTTACATGGGTAATAAATTCAGGAAAACACTTTTCTCCATTCCGTGTCATTTGATAAATGTTTTCTAGCATTCCTTCAGTGACCTCGAATTCTGCAAATAAATCACTTTGCCCTGGCTTAATAAAGTTAATACTCGCCTCTTTATCCCACACATAATACTCCTCGCGTAGAATCCCCATCAGCATCAACGAGTAAATGGGATCAGTTAAAGAGAAAATACTGCCACCATACTGAGTACGATTGGCGTTTTTATTCCACCAGCGAAGTTTCAAACGCACCTTCACAGTACGAAAGTCTTCAGAAATATGTAAGATTTTAATACCAGCGCCCCAAAAAGGTGGCCAAATATTGAGTGCGAATTTTACAATTCCTGGTTTGTATATCTTCGCAAGTCGCTTATTCATCGCAGTCCGTGCCCTCTCCAAGCTCAATGTTACATAATTGTAACTGGTCAGATCTGTAATATAATCGACCTGTTTCTAATTTACAAAAAGATTCTATTAACCCTTTGAAGTTCGTGGTTTAATGTTCTGAGCGCTTATCCTATAATGGTAGGAAGATTGAATTCTGTTAAATCGCTGCAGATGATCCAACGGGAAAGTATATGTCAGATAATAATCAGGCGCTGAAGGATGCGGGTTTAAAAGTAACCCTTCCAAGGCTAAAAATTCTAGAAGTACTTCAGCAGCCAGACTGCCAGCACATCAGTGCTGAAGATTTGTACAAAAAGTTGATTGATCTAGGTGAAGAGATTGGCCTAGCAACTGTTTACCGAGTTCTAAACCAATTCGATGATGCTGGTATTGTAACTCGTCACCACTTTGAAGGTGGTAAGTCAGTCTTCGAATTATCGACTCAACATCACCACGACCATCTAGTGTGTCTAGACTGTGGTGAGGTAATTGAATTTTCTGACGATCTTATTGAAGAACGTCAAAAAGAGATTGCAGCTAAGTACAATGTCACGCTAACAAACCACAGCTTATACTTGTACGGCAAGTGCAGTGATGGTGGTTGTAAAGACAATCCAGATGCACACAAACCAAAAAAATAACGGTTTGTTGATTTAAAATAAACGTCAGCTCATGCTGGCGTTTTTTGTTTCTGAGGGCGATATCTTTCAATAGCTGAATTGCCGTACCAACTTTTGTAAAGCGTCGATTAGACTTACCAATTCAAACCTTAATAAACATCATTGTTTTGCCTCCAAACCGAACATTTATCAAACGTCCCTCGTTCTTAAGCAACTCCCTACACTACCTATAACCGCCGCATTACGATAATGAGAATAAAAAATGCCAGCATTTGCTGGCATTTTTATCGGCTTTTGCATTAATCGAGATTATTGGTTCTCAATTTTTGCCCAAGTATCACGTAGACCAACCGTGCGGTTGAATACTAGTTTATCTGCTGAAGAATCTTTCGAGTCTGCGCAGAAGTAACCCATACGCTCAAACTGGTAGCCTTTTTCTGCTACTGCAGACGCTAAGCTAGGCTCTACAAAACCATTGATCACAACTAATGATTCAGGGTTGATTGTAGAAGCAAAGTCTTCTGCTGCACCCGGGTTTGGAACCGTAAATAGACGATCGTACAGACGGATTTCCGCTGGTAATGCTTTATCAGCTGATACCCAATGAATCACACCTTTTACTTTACGGCCATCAGCCGGGTTCTTACCTAGTGTGTCTGCATCGTAAGAACAGAAGATAGTCGTGATGTTGCCTTCGGCATCTTTTTCAACACGCTCTGCTTTGATCACGTAAGCACCACGTAAGCGAACTTCTTTACCTAGCACTAAACGCTTGTACTTTTTGTTCGCCTCTTCACGGAAGTCTTCACGCTCAATCCACAACTCACGAGTGAATGGTACTTCACGCACACCCATCTCTGGTTTGTTTGGGTGATTAGCAACCGTCAAGTTTTCTACTACACCTTCTTCAAAGTTTTCGATAACAACTTTAACAGGATCCAGCACAGCCATTGCACGCGGAGCGTTCTCGTTTAGGTCATCACGAATACAAGATTCTAATGAGCTAAACTCGATCATATTTTCTTGCTTCGTTACACCAATACGCTTACAGAACTCACGGATAGATGCTGGCGTGAAGCCACGACGACGCAGACCTGAAACTGTTGGCATACGTGGGTCATCCCAACCGTTAACCAGTTTTTCAGTGACGAGTTGATTAAGCTTACGCTTAGACATCACCGTGTATTCAAGGTTTAGGCGACTAAACTCGTACTGATGTGGACGGCTTTCGATCGTGATGTTGTCCAGAACCCAGTCGTACAGACGACGGTTATCCATAAACTCAAGCGTACAGATAGAGTGTGTAATGCCTTCTAATGCATCAGAGATACAGTGCGTGAAGTCGTACATTGGGTAAATGCACCACTTATCACCAGTTTGGTGGTGCGTAGCAAAACGCACACGGTATAAAACTGGATCGCGCATAACCATGAATGAAGAACCCATGTCAATCTTGGCACGAAGACACGCTTTACCTTCTTCAAATTCACCAGCGCGCATTTTTTCAAATAACGCTAAGTTCTCTTCAACAGAACGGTCACGGTATGGGCTTGGTTTACCTGGCGCCTTTAGCGTGCCACGGTATTCACGAATCTGCTCTGGACTTAGCTCATCTACATACGCTAAGCCTTTGTTAATCAATTCAATTGCATATTCGTAAAGCTTATCGAAGTAGTTTGATGAGTAACATACTTCACCACTCCACTCAAAGCCCAACCAGTTTACATCTTTCTTGATAGACTCAACGTATTCGATGTCTTCTTTTTCAGGGTTCGTATCGTCGAAACGTAGATTACATTGACCCTGGTAGTCCTGAGCAATACCGAAGTTCAAACAGATAGACTTAGCATGACCGATATGCAGGTAGCCATTTGGCTCCGGCGGGAATCGAGTATGCACGCTAGTGTGTTTACCATCCGCTAGATCTTTATCAATGATCTGGCGAATAAAGTTTGATGGACGAGCATCAGCTTCACTCATCTATAGCACCTCAAAAATATTAGTATTGTCAGAGAAAACGGAACTCTGCATCCAAGTATGGTTTTGCAGAGTACATTGTTTCTAATGATCCACAATTCTAAGCAATTAGACAACAAGAACTCGCGCTAAAACGACAATATTTATCGAGTTAGAGCGAAAGCACAGCAGATTCAAAGTGCCAAAACAAAAAAAAGACCTCCCGAGGGAGGTCTTTAGTCAGATATCAGTTCGATGTAATTAAGGCAATTTTACATTCGATAGGTCTTCATTAGCACCGATTGCTTTCATTTCGCCAGCAACGATTTCAGCTAGAGGGCCAAGGATAACTTGAAGGTTGTTTTCACCAAGTTTAACCACACCTTTCGCACCCAGTTTCTTCAGTACTTCCTCATCAGCGACTGAACGATCTTTTAGCGTCAAGCGTAGTCGAGTGATACATGCGTCGATTGAAGTTAGGTTGTCATGACCGCCAAGTGCTTTTAAGTATTGGCGAGCTAGGTCACCACTTTTCTTCTCACCAGCAGGCGCTGCAGCTTCGCTGTCGTCATCTTCACGACCAGGCGATTTCAAGTTGAATGCGCGGATTGCGAAGCTGAATGTGAAGAAGTATAGAGCACCAAAGCCAAGACCAACTGCACCAAGTAGTAGCGGTTTAGTTGCTAGACCGTAGTTCAACAAGTAGTCAATTAGACCAGCTGAGAATGTGAAGCCGTGTAGCGTACCAAGCATGTTAGCAACAACTAGCGACAGACCAGTGAACACGGCGTGAATCGCGTATAGTGCAGGCGCTAGGAATACGAACATGAACTCTAGAGGCTCTGTGATACCAGTTAGGAATGAACAGAATGCAACAGAGAACAATGCACCACCAACTTGGCTACGTTTCTCAGCAGGAGCCGCTAGGTACATTGCAAGCGCCGCACCAGGTAGGCCGAACATCATTACTGGGAAGAAACCGTTCATGAACACACCAGCGCTCTTATCGCCGCCGAAGAAACGGTGTAGGTCACCAGATTTAACTGTTTCAGTTACTTCCTTCACTGTTGCAGTGATTTCAGGAGTGACAGCATTAGCGAATTCAAATGTATGAGTTTGACCTGCAACAAGCGTTTTCGCTAGCGCAGGATCCACACACAGTTGTTGTAGAGCAGGAAGCGCTTGACCCGCAGCGTTTGCACCAGTTACTAGCACTTCTTGACAAGACCCCATACCAAACCAGAAGAATGAGTTAAGTACGTGGTGTAGACCTACAGGAATAAGGGCTCGGTTCAGTGTACCGTAGATAAACTGACCAATAGCGCCAGAAGTTGAGATGCCATGAGCAAGCGCATCTAGACCACCTTGAATTGTTGGCCATACAATGCCACCAACTGCACCAGCAACTAAAGCGAATAGACCTGCCATAATCGGCACTAAACGTTTACCAGAGAAGAAAGCAAGCCACTCAGGAAGACGTGTAGCATGGAAAGCGTTGTAAGAGTGGCCAGCAATAATACCTGCGATGATACCACCAAAGAACGACATGTTTACTGATGCATCAATTGTTGACGCTGTCGCTGTCAGTACAAAGTACGCAACTGCACCAGCAAGGCCAGCTGCACCTTGACCGTCTTTAGATAGACCGATCGCAATACCAAGGCCAAATAACAATGGAAGGTTAGAAAAGATTGAGTTACCTGCTTGTGCCATAAATGCGATGTCAAAAACATCCGGCTGGCCCAAGCGCAGTAACAAGCCTGCGATTGGCAAAGTCGCAATAGGAAGCATAAGAGCTTTACCTAACTTCTGCGCGTATCCGAGAATATTCACCTTAAGTTCCCCCTATAGGATTAGATGTTATGTTGAATGACTTATTTCAGTCGTCCAATTTAGTCATCCTCAGTTTATGACATTAATTTTGCTCCGCAAATTAAAAGCTCACCGTTTGTGATCATAATCACCACAATTTGCCCTTTCGGAAGGTTTTTGCTAGCGAGATCATAAAACTTATTTTATTATACGAAAAAATAGCGTTTTAAAGATAATATTCTCGCACTTTATGCAAGGCAGAATCAGTGTTATTTTGGTATCTAGGCGGGTAAATCACTGTAACTTTGCTCTGAAAAAGAATCATAAAAAACCATACAATTATTACTTTTCAGTTAGTTACTATGACAATAACATCGATAAAACGCGACTTGCTGTATGTGACTCGTTATCTAATTCAGTGATACAAACTAAGTACCCATATGACTAAAGCAGTCGCCACTTAGGTAACGATATAGAAATTGAATTCTCATCTATAAGGACTAGCTGACTATGTACGCGCTAAGTAACTGTAAAATTTATACCGGTAGTGATGTTCTTACCGATCATGCGGTCATCATCGAAAACGACCTTATTCAATCTATTGTACCGGCTGCAGAGCTACCTCAGGGCATCGAAGTGAAAGACCTCGCAGGCGCAAACCTAAGTCCGGGCTTTATCGACCTGCAACTGAATGGCTGTGGCGGTGTAATGCTAAACGATGCAATCACACCGGAAACCATGCAAATCATGCACGAAGCAAACCTCAAGTCCGGCTGTACTAGCTTCTTACCAACGCTCATTACTTCATCAGACGAAGATATGCGAACTGCAATTTCTGCCGCTCGTGAATACCACAACCAATATCAAAACCAATCACTTGGTCTACACCTAGAAGGTCCTTATCTTAACGTCGCGAAAAAAGGTATCCACAACGTCGATTTTATTCGCCCGTCAGATGAAAGCATGATTGATCTTATCTGCGCAAACGCCGATATCATCGCTAAAGTAACGCTTGCACCAGAGCAAAACGATCCAGAACATATTGCACGATTAAAAGCAGCCGGCATCGTGGTTTCTATTGGTCATACAAATGCGACCTACGCCGAAGCGCGTAAAGGCTTTGAAGCAGGTATTACTTTTGCCACACACCTATTTAATGCGATGACACCAATGGTTGGTCGTGAACCTGGAGTTGTTGGTGCAATTTACGATACTCCTGACGTTTATGCTGGCATTATTGCTGATGGTTTCCACGTAGACTACGCAAACATCCGAATTGCTCATAAAATCAAAGGTGAAAAGCTTGTTTTGGTGACGGATGCCACAGCTCCAGCAGGTGCTAACATTGATCACTTTATTTTTGTCGGTAAGAAAGTATATTACCGAGATGGTAAGTGTGTTGATGAAAACGGCACACTAGGCGGCTCAGCTTTGACAATGATAGAAGCAGTTCAGAATTCAGTTGAGCACGCGGGGATCGCTTTAGACGAAGCTCTACGAATGGCCACGTTATACCCAGCAACTGCAATTGGTGTTGAGGATCGCCTTGGCCGAGTTCGAAAAGGGATGGTTGCAAACCTAACCATTTTCGATCGTGACTTCAAAGTAAAAGCGACGGTTGTTAACGGACAATACGAGCAAAATTAAGCATGAATGGCGGACAGATTGGTAATGTAGATTTAGTAAAACAGCTTAACAGCGCTGCGGTATATAGGCTGATTGATCAGCAAGGTCCTATCTCCCGTATTCAAGTCGCAGATGTGAGCCAGCTCGCACCTGCTAGTGTTACCAAAATAACCCGCCAACTTTTAGAGCGCGGCCTTATTAAAGAGGTCGCCCAGCAAGCTTCAACTGGTGGTCGTCGTGCAATCTCTCTGACCACCGAAGTCAAACCCTTCCACTCTATTGCGGTTCGTTTAGGTCGAGATTACGTACAATTTTGTTTGTACGATTTAGGTGGCACTGCACTTGCGGAAGATCAGCACGAACTGCATTACACCAACCAAGCTGACTTGATCGCTGGGCTTATCGATTTACTTAAAGAATTCGTAAACCGTTGCGAAGACAAAATTGATCAGCTCATCGCAATTGGTATTACACTACCGGGCCTTGTAAACCCAACAACAGGCGTAGTTGAGTACATGCCGAATACCGATATCGATAATCTGGCGCTGGGTGAAATTGTTGGAGAGAAGTTTAATACCGCATGCTTTGTTGGGAATGACGTACGTGGCATGGCGTTAGCGGAGCACTACTTTGGGGCAAGCCAAGACTGTCAGGACTCCATTTTAGTTAGCGTTCACCGCGGTACTGGCGCAGGTATTATCGTTAACGGCCAGGTTTTTCTTGGCTTTAACCGCAACGTCGGTGAAATTGGTCATATTCAAATCGATCCGCTTGGTGAACAGTGCCAATGTGGGAACTTTGGTTGCTTAGAAACCGTAGCAGCGAACCCAGCCATTATCCAACGAGTAAAACAACTGATTGCTCAAGGCTATGAGTCAAGCTTGACTGACCTTGAAAACATCACGATTGAAGCTGTGTGTCAGCATGCAATGGATGGTGACGAACTTGCAAAGCAAAGTTTAGTGCGAGTGGGTAACCAGTTAGGTAAAGCGATTGCAATTACCGTTAACTTGTTTAACCCTCAGAAAATTGTCATTGCGGGCGACATTACTGCCGCACAAGACATAGTCTTCCCTGCCATTCAACGCAATGTCGAAAATCAATCTCTCAAAACTTTCCATAACGACCTTCCTATCGTGGCTTCACACATTGATAAGCAGCCAACGATGGGTGCATTTGCGATGATTAAACGCGCAATGCTAAACGGAGTTTTGTTACAAAAGTTACTTGAAGACTAAGTTTATACAACTAATTGAGTTACAATCTCGGGCTGTGTTTTCACAGCCCGTTTTTGTATATCAGGAATACAGCTCAACAGTATGGAAATTATTCTAATTACAACAGCTTTTTTAGCTGGCTTTATTGCGCTTAAATGTAGCCTCCCTCCCCTCGTTGGTTTTCTACTGGCAGGATTTGGTTTGCATGCATTTGGCTATCAAAGCAATGACGTTATCGTCACTCTTGCAGATCTTGGTGTCACTCTTCTTCTATTCACGATCGGACTCAAGCTTGATGTCAAAACGCTACTGTCCAAAGAAATATGGGGAGGAGCGACCGCCCACAACATACTGTCTACCGCTTTTTTTGCACTAGCGCTATCAGGTTTAAAACTACTGGGCTTAACTTCGCTCGCCAGTATGGATAGCGGTCAAATCCTACTTTTAGCTTTTGCACTATCGTTCTCCAGTACCGTTTTTGCCGTAAAAGCATTGCAAGAAAAAGGGGAAATGAACGCTACCTACGGCACACTCGCGATCGGTATCTTGGTTATGCAAGATATTTTTGCCGTGGTATTCCTGACTGCTTCAACTGGCAAAGTCCCAGAATGGTATGCCATTGGTTTGTTCGCATTGCCTTTCCTTCGTCCGCTATTCTATAAGCTGTTAGATAAAGTTGGCCACGGCGAAATGCTGGTGCTGTTCGGTATTTTCTTCGCGCTTGTTGTTGGGGCAGGGCTATTCGAACTGGTCGGTATGAAACCAGACTTGGGCGCGCTGATTTTAGGCATGTTGCTCGCAGGCCACCCTAAAGCTTCAGAGCTATCCAAATCGCTATTCAATATGAAGGAGCTGTTCTTAGTCTGCTTCTTTTTAAACATTGGCTTGTCCGCTTCATTGAGCGTCAATGGCGTCGTACTCGCCCTACTATTTATCTTACTGCTGCCAATAAAAGGGCTCTTGTACTTCGTCACGATTAATCACTTTAAGTTTCGAGTACGTACCTCTTTGCTCGCCTCTTTATCGCTGTTCAACTACAGTGAGTTTGGCCTTATAGTAGCAGGGTTGGCCTATAAAATGGGCTGGATGCCAAGCGATATGCTCGCTGCGATTGCGGTTGCGGTGTCTGTGTCCTTTATTATTTCTGCGCCACTTAACCGCCTTAGCCACAAAATTTATCAACACTCCGGCAAGTGGCTGCAAGAGACAGCCGCAGAAAAGCTTAACCAGCGTGACCAACTCATTAACCCTGGGCATGCCCAGGTATTGATCTTAGGCATGGGGCGCATCGGGACTGGGGCCTATGATGAATTACGTGCGCGCTATGGCAAAATTTCACTAGGCATAGAAATTCGTGAAGATGCAGCACATCAGCACCGTTCAGAGGGAAGAAACGTGATCGCTGGCGATGCCACAGACCCAGATTTTTGGGAACGAATTTTAGATACAGGTCATGTCAAACTGGTGCTGCTTGCCATGCCTCATCATCAAGGTAACCAAACCGCACTTGAGCAGCTTAAACGCAGAAAATATAAAGGGCAAATAGCTGCTATCGCCGAGTACCCAGATCAGTTGGAAGGTTTGCTGGAAAGCGGAGTTGACGCCGCATTCAATATATACAGTGAAGCAGGTAGCGGTTTTGCTCGACATGTGTGTAAACAACTCGAACCTCAGTTCACACCAATAAAATAAGCAACCATACTAATATTTTTTAAAAGCCTTTCTATCAATAGAAAGGCTTTTTTGTATGGTTTTTATACCAAACCTTGATTTCATTCACCAAACGAGCCATTAAATTAAATAATATTTACACAACAAGGCTTTTTATCATTTTTATAATCACAAAACGTTGCTTTTTTTACTAGTAATGGCAAATTGAAGCCATACCGATTAGAAATTATTTAGTTTAGTAAGGATGTAGTATGTGTTCAGTATTTGGCATTTTAGACATTAAAAGCGATGCAGCCGCATTGCGCCCTATCGCATTAGAAATGTCGAAAAAACTTCGTCATCGTGGCCCTGACTGGTCTGGGATTTACTCTTCAGAGCGCGCTATTTTAGCGCATGAGCGCTTGGCGATTGTTGGTCTAAATAGTGGTGCACAACCGCTATACAGCCCTGATAAAAAGCTCATCCTTGCAGTCAATGGTGAAATCTACAACCATAAAGAAATTCGTGCTCGTTACGAAGGAAAATACGAGTTTCAAACCGATTCAGACTGTGAAGTCATTCTTGCACTGTACCAAGATATGGGTGCAGATCTCCTTGAAGAACTAAACGGTATTTTCGCTTTTGTTCTGTACGATGAAGAAAAAGACGAATACTTAGTCGGTCGCGACCACATTGGCATTATCCCTCTTTATCAAGGTCATGATGAGCATGGCAACTACTATGTTGCATCAGAGATGAAGGCACTTGTTCCAGTATGTAAAACAGTGAGCGAGTTCCCTCCTGGTAGCTACTACAGCTCAAAAGATGCCGAGCCAACGCGTTACTATGTTCGTGACTGGAACGAATACGCTGCCGTTCAAGGTAACACCACCAGCAAAGAAGAACTGACTGAAGCGCTAGAAGCAGCGGTTAAACGCCAACTAATGACTGACGTGCCTTACGGTGTACTTCTTTCAGGTGGTCTAGATTCTTCTATTACATCTGCGGTAGCAAAACGCTTTGCAGCGATGCGTATTGAAGATGATGAAAAGTCTGAAGCTTGGTGGCCACAACTGCACTCTTTTGCTGTTGGCCTAGAAGGCGCGCCTGACCTGAAAGCCGCTCGCGAAGTTGCCGACCAAATCGGTACCGTTCACCATGAAATGACTTATACAATTCAAGAAGGTCTCGACGCGATTCGCGACGTGATTTACCACATCGAAACGTACGATGTGACCACCATCCGCGCATCCACACCTATGTTCTTAATGGGTCGCAAGATCAAAGCGATGGGCATTAAGATGGTACTTTCTGGTGAAGGTGCAGATGAGATCTTTGGTGGTTACCTATATTTCCACAAAGCACCAAACGCGAAAGAGTTCCACGAAGAAACAGTACGTAAGCTGCTTGCTCTGAACATGTTTGACTGCGCGCGCGCAAACAAATCGCTAGCGGCATGGGGGGTTGAAGGCCGAGTACCGTTCCTTGATAAAGAGTTTATTGATGTTGCAATGCGCCTAAACCCAGCAGATAAGATGTGTGGCAACGGCAAAATGGAAAAACACATTCTACGCGAGTGTTTTGAGCATTACTTGCCAGAGTCGATCGCATGGCGTCAAAAAGAACAGTTCTCTGATGGTGTAGGTTACAGCTGGATTGATACGTTGAAAGAAGTCGCAGAGCAAAAAGTGACGGATCAGCAGATGGAAACAGCTCAATACCGATTCCCATACAACACGCCAACCACAAAAGAAGGTTACGTGTACCGAGAAATCTTTGAAGAGCTATTCCCACTACCGTCAGCGGCTGAGTGTGTGCCAGGTGGTCCTTCGGTAGCTTGTTCATCAGCGAAAGCGATTGAATGGGATGAGTCATTCCAAAACTGTGTAGACCCGTCAGGTCGTGCGGTGCAAACCGTCCATAACGACGCTTACTAAGCAACTAAGTAGGGTGTCATGCCCTACTCCTAATCGGTAATCATCGTTGTTTTGCTAAGCTCGCTAACAGCGTCCCACTGCTGGTGATTACCAGCAAGATTAAAAAAGAGGTGCCAAAGCACCTCTTTTTTTGTTTGTACGTATTAGCTATTGCAAGTCTAAATCGCTGTTGTCAATGCTGACAGGCACTCGTTTAGTGATCATCTGCACTAACATGATTGAGCGTTTCTCACCATCTTGCTCTTGGAAGATAGCATCTATACCTGCAAACTGACCGCTCTTAACTCGGATTTGATCACCTGGTTTTGGCATACACTCAGAAGCGGCATTTTCATTACAGCATTTTTCTAGCTGCATCAATTCAAAGACTAAGTCACCTTGGACTTCTTTTGGTTGAGCACCAAAACGCACAAAATCAACAACCCCTCGAGTGGAGCGGACTGAGGTGAAGTTAGGTCCCTGTTCATAATCAAAGTAAGCAAACACATAACAAGGAAACAGCGGCTCTTCGACTTTTTGTCTTTTCCCGCGCAAAATCTTCTCAACTTCTACAGTTGGATAAAAGCACTCTACACCTTGGTTTTCAAGGTGCTGTTTCGCCCTAACCTGCTCCCCACGTTTACAATAAAGTAGATACCAACGTTTCATCTTTTTTACTAGCCAATTCTATTTTGTTTTTATCCTAGCATTAAGCCAAAGTTGAGTCATTGACATTCAGTTTATCTATAAAAGTATGATTATACATCGCTCGCATTAACGGTATCTTTTCAAGAGCTTACGAGAAGAAGTCCATAGACAAAAATGGAAATTAAGTTTGTAACACAGCCAACACACCATCATATCATCTGCAAATTCATCCAAAAACAGTCACTTAACAAACAGATTTAGTCGTAAGGCAAAATTTTATTGTTTGTCACTCATTAAATTGCAATGTATACGTAGAAGTCGTTAAAAAATGTAATAACTATTATTAGAAGAGCTTATGTCAAACCAACATCAATATTTCGGCCATCCTCGTGGCTTGTTCTTATTGTTCGGTACTGAACTGTGGGAACGCTTTTCTTACTACGCAATGCGCGCCATTCTAGTACTTTACCTTACAGATACAACGATGAATGGCGGCCTTGGCTGGTCAACCAAAGACGCACTAGACCTATACGGTATTTATACTGGTCTTGTGTATATCACACCTCTCATCGGAGGTTACTTAGCGGATAACTATCTAGGTCAACGCCGTTCAATTTTGCTTGGTGGCGCGTTAATGGCTATCGGCCAGTTTACACTTGCACTTCCTGCTGACGCTCTGGGTATTGGTTCACTACACAGTTTCTATTTAGGTCTTGGTCTGCTTATCACTGGTAACGGCCTCTTTAAGCCGAATATCTCAACCATGGTTGGCGATTTATATAAAGAGGGTGACAACCGTCGTGACGGTGCATTCACCATCTTCTACATGGGGATCAACTTAGGTGCATTGCTTGCAGGCGTCGTTTCTGGCTCTGTGACAACCTCTTACGGTTGGAAAGCCGGTTTTGTGGCCGCAGGTGTAGGTATGATTATTAGCTTAGTGATGCAAATGGTGCTAGCTCAGTCTTGGCTTGGTGACATCGGTCGCGAGCCCGCAGCAAAACGAGATCTAAGCAACAAAAACTCAACCACGAAGCAACCCCTAACGAAAGAAGAAGTAAACCGACTAAAAGTAATTTTGGTTATGAGCTTATTCACTATCGTCTTCTGGGCTGGCTTTGAGCAGGCCGGTGGCCTAATGAACATCTACACTCAACAATATACTGATCGTATGATTGGTGGTTTTGAAGTACCTGCTGCGTGGTTCCAATCGCTAAACCCATTTTTCATTATTACCCTAGCACCAGTTCTGGCGGTCCTTTGGGTAAAACTGGGTAAACGCGAACCTACGTCACCAGTGAAATTTGCGATGGCACTATTTTTCTTGGCAATTGGCTTCCTATGTATGGTTGGCGCTGTGCTAGAACAAGGTGGAGACACAACGGTAAAAACATCAATGTTGTGGCTGGTGGGAGCTTTCTTCTTCCATACATTGGGCGAACTGTGCTTATCTCCAATTGGTCTTTCACTAGTGACCAAGTTAGCACCGCTTCGCTTAGCTTCACTCATGATGGGTGCATGGTTTGGCTGTAATGCGATTGCAAACTACGTTGCGGGCTATGTGGGATCTCACGTAGGAGAATTGGGCGCAATGGCTATCTTTAGTGGCATTGCAGTCAGCGCTACCGTGAGTGGTGTCATCCTACTTCTGTTCTCGAATACGCTCGTTCGCTGGATGCATGGTGCAGAGAATACTCACAGCACAGCAGAACAAGTCGAAGAGCAGCAAGTACAAGTCGCTTAATCGCTCTACAAAAAAGGGTCGCTTAATCGCTCTACAAAAAAGGGTCGCTTTTGCGACCCTTTTTTGTACCTAAAGCTTAGAGTGAACTAACTCAGCCATCATTTCTATATGAAGCTCACTATCGTTCAAACAAGGAATGTAAGTAAAGCTTTCACCACCTGCTTCAAGGAAAATCTCTTTACACTCTTCCGAGATCTCTTCCAACGTTTCTAAACAATCCGAAGAGAATGCTGGTGTCACAACATTGATATTCTTTACCCCTTTTTCAGGAAGTGCCTCTAGGGTTTTATCGGTGTAGGGCTGTAACCACTCTTCTCGGCCAAATCGAGACTGATACGTCATACCTATCTGTTGCTCGTTTAACCCTAACGCTTCAGCGAGTAAGCGAGTCGTTTCTTCACAGTGCTGAGGGTAAACATCTCCATTATCAGCGTAACGTTTTGGAATACCGTGATAAGAACATAGCAAGTAGTCTCCCTTACCATACTCTTGCCAATGATCACGAACTGAATGCGCTAACGCTTCAATGTATTTCGGGTGATTGTAGTAATCCCGAATAAAGCTAAAGCCCGGCATCACGGGCAGGTTTTTAAACGCTTTAGTGATTCCGTCAGAAACCGCTGCCGTTGTTGTGCCCGAGTATTGCGGATACAAAGGTAAAACGATGACTTCCTCTACCCCTTGGGCCAACAGCGCTTCAAAACCTGATTGCAAACTTGGATTTCCATAAGTCATGCCAAGTTCGACTGGCATATCAAGCTTTTGAGCCAACTTTTCTGTTTGACGCTTAGAGTACACCATCAGTGGCGAGCCCTCTTCCATCCAAACTGATTGGTAGAGTTTAGCAACCTTGGGAGCTCGGATTGGAAGGATAACGCCGTGCAATAGCGGACACCAAAGCCATCGAGTCATGTCTACCACTCGGTGATCATGAAGAAACTGACTTAAAAAGCGCTTTACGGCAGGAGCGGTTGGTGCGTCAGGAGTACCCAGGTTCACTAGGAGTACACCCTGTTTATTATTCTCTTTCATAACATCCTATTCATGGTAAACGGCTTGGTTCATATACTTAAATAGCCTCAAAGTGCTGCATCGCTGCAGCTTGAAGTTATTTAGATATATGTTTACGAGTAAACTAAAAAAGCGACCACTTGGGTCGCTTTCAATATATCAAAATATTAAATTTTTGACTTCAGCAAATTAAGAAAGTGCTTTCTCGATATCTGCACTAACTTCAGCTACTTGCTTAGTACCATCAAACTTAAGGTACTTAGTGTTGCCTGCTTCAGCTTCTTTACCGTAGTAGTTGATTAGTGGTGCAGTTTGCTCGTGGTAAACACCTAGACGTGCACGTACTGTTTCTTCTTTGTCGTCATCACGAACAACAAGATCTTCACCAGTTACGTCATCTTTACCTTCCACTTTAGGTGGGTTGTAAACAACGTGGTAAGTACGACCAGAAGGAAGGTGAGCACGACGACCTGCCATACGCTCAACAATCACATCGTCAGCAACGTCAAATTCGATAACGTAGTCTACATCAACGCCCATTTCTTTTAGGCCGTCAGCTTGAGGAATAGTACGAGGGAAACCATCCAGTAGGAAACCGTTTGCACAGTCTTCTTGAGCGATACGCTCTTTGATAAGACCAAGGATGATTTCATCAGAAACTAGCTGACCAGCGTCGATAACAGCTTTAGCTTGTTTACCAAGCTCTGTACCTGCTTTGATAGCAGCACGAAGCATATCACCAGTAGAGATTTGTGGAATACCGTATTTTTCCATGATGAAGTTTGCTTGTGTGCCTTTACCTGCACCTGGAGCACCTAGAAGAATGATGCGCATGATTTATCCTCTTTAATATTTAAGATTTATACCGAAGCTCACAATAGCTGGGCTTCTTAGACACAAGCCCGAGAAGCACTCGCAACGATAAGTTTCGGTATAACGTATATAGGCGAGCAAAAATACACGCCTTATTACTCACATTCAAGTCGCAGATTCTATCACAGGTTCGCCGCGCAAAGAGTGTATTAAGACTAAAGAATGTTAACGATACCCTCTTTCACGCCCTATTGATTATTAACTCAACACCTGAGATGCAAAATTTTGCGACAACAAACAAAAAGCTCGCGAAATGCGAGCTTTTTGATGTACTGAGGTTATTACACCTTAGTCAAAAGTTTATTAACAGCTCCTAAGAACTCCGTCGGGTCCTCAATTGAGCCTCGCTCTGCAAGCATTGCTTGACCAAGCAGGACTTCTACCCAACGACCAAATGCCTCTTCATCCGCTTCGTCAGCCATGCGCTTAACCAGCTCGTGCTCAGGGTTTAGCTCAAAGATGTACTTCACTTCTGGCACTGCCTGACCCGCCGCTGCAAGAAGCTTCGCCATTTGAGTGCCCATTTCGTAATCGTCCGTTACCACAACAGCAGGTGTAGACGCGAGTTTAAAGGTCGTACGAACTTCTTTCACACGATCGCCTAGGTAAGACTTCGTGCGTTCTACAACCGACTTAAACTCTTCTTCAGTTTCTTTCTGCTTCTCTTTTTCTGCTTCATCTTCAAACTGACTTAGATCGAGCCCAGCTTTTGTGATTGACTGGAACTGCTTGCCGTCAAACTCAGTTAAGTAGTTCATCAGCCACTCATCAATGCGGTCGTACATCAAGATAACTTCAATGCCTTTCGCTTTGAACTGCTCTAAGTGAGGGCTGTTTTTCGCAGCTGCATAGCTGTCTGCCGTCAAGTAGTAGATCTTATCTTGACCTTCTTTCATGCGCTCAACGTAAGCAGCTAGACCCACGGTTTGCTCCGCAGAATCCACTTCAGTTGAAGCAAAGCGCAATAGGCCTGCAACTTTCTCTTTGTTTGCGAAGTCTTCTGCCGGACCCTCTTTCATCACAAGACCAAACTCTTTCCAGAATGATTGGTATTTCTCTTCATCATTCTTAGCCATGCGCTCTAGCATCGTTAGCACACGCTTAGTACAAGCATTACGTAGAGACTGAGTCACTTTGTTGTCTTGTAAGATCTCACGCGAAACGTTGAGTGGCAGATCATTGGAGTCTATTAAGCCACGTACAAAACGTAGGTAAGACGGCATGAACTGCTCTGCATCGTCCATAATGAACACGCGTTGTACGTACAGTTTCAAACCTGATTTGTGGTCGCGGTTCATCATATCCCATGGCGCTTTAGATGGGATGTAAAGCAAGCTCGTGTAATCGTTTTTACCTTCTACACGGTTATGGCTCCAAACCAATGGATCGGCAAAGTCATGTGATACGTGCTTGTAGAACTCTTGATACTCTTCATCTGAGATATCCGATTTATTACGCGTCCACAGAGCTTGAGCTTTGTTGATTTGCTCCCACTTCTTCTCATCCGTTTCTTTGCCTTCGTCATCGCGAACAACAGTTTGGATGGAAACTGGGATGCCAATGTGATCCGAGTACTTGCTGATCACATCACGTAGACGCCATTCATTTAGGAATTCTTTACCTTCTTCACGCATATGAAGAATGATGTCAGTACCACGCGATTCTTTAGTGATGTTTTCGATGGTGTACTCACCTTCACCGGCTGAGTGCCATTGTACTGCTTCATCAGCGGCTAGGCCCGCAGCACGAGTGCGTACGGTGACGGCATCAGCAACGATAAACGCCGAGTAGAAACCAACACCAAACTGACCAATAAGCTGAGAGTCTTTGCTCTGCTCTTCAGACAGCTTTGAGAAAAACTCCGCGGTCCCAGATTTTGCGATCGTACCTAAGTGCTCGATCACATCATCGCGGCTCATACCGATACCGTTATCAGAAATGGTTAAGGTATTTGCGCTTTCATCAAACGACAGTTTCACGCAAAGGTCTGCATTACCTTCATATAAGTCTGGGTTAGATAGCGCTTGGAAGCGCAGCTTGTCCGATGCATCTGATGCGTTAGAAATCAGCTCGCGCAAAAAGATCTCTTTATTTGAATAAAGAGAATGGATCATTAAATGCAGTAGTTGTTTTACTTCTGATTGAAAACCACGAGTTTCTTTGTTTTGAGATACGGTTTCGCTCATGTGTGCTCCATAACATCTAAACTAATTGGTTTTTTCATGGAGATAAGTTTGTGACTTTCCCCTTGAAATTACCTTACTGAGATGTCATTTAACATGTGGCTGACAAATGTAAATTCAAGGTCAATATTGCTAAAAACGGTGTTTTTTTAGAAAAATTTAATTATCCTACCAGCCTAAAAGCATCTAAAATGTCGTGCGCACTCCATGCGCTTCGGTAATTTTGTGACATAAATCACTATAATTACAACATCATCCATCTAAGAAGAACTAAATGACTAACATCGGCACCAAATTTCTACTTGCTCAAAGGTTCACCTTTGATCCAAATAGTAATTCGCTCGCTGACCAACAAAACGGCAACGACGTTGTACGATTAGGAAGCAACGAAAGCCGTATACTTCTGATGTTGGCAGAGAGACCAAACGAAGTTTTAACCCGTAACGAGCTTCACGAGTTTGTTTGGCGTGAGCAAGGTTTTGAGGTGGATGACTCAAGCCTGACTCAAGCGATCTCTACTCTGCGTAAGATGTTGAAGGACTCAACAAAATCTCCAGAGTTTGTTAAAACGGTTCCTAAACGCGGTTATCAACTCATTTGTTCAGTGGAACGCTTAAGCCCATTATCTGCTGACTCTAATACTGACGTTGAAGAAGCCACTTCTGAAAATGAAGTGCACGCTGCGGAAATAGAAACAAGTGACGCGCCGTCAACAGAAGCGGCGACAGACACCACGACTGAAGTAGAGCCTCAAGTAGAACTACCTAAGGCACAGCCAAAACCAGCAGCTAACACTAATAACTGGCTGCCGCGTATGATCGTTCTTTTGTCTCTGCTGCTTCCTATTTGTGTATTGCTCTTCACCAATCCTGCAGAATCCCAATTCCGTCAGATTGGTGAGTATCAAAATGTACCTGTGATGACGCCAGTGAACCACCCGCAAATCAATAGTTGGTTGCCGTCCATTGAGCAGTGCATTGAACGCTACGTAAAATACCATGCAGAAGATTCAATGCCGGTAGAAGTGATTGCTACAGGTGGCCAGAACAATCAGCTGATTCTGAACTACATTCATGACAGTCAACATTCATATGAGAACGTGACATTGCGTATTTTCGCTGGTCAAAATGACCCAACCGATATCTGTAAATAAGGAGGCCAGAATGAAGATAAAATTAGCATCTGCGGTTTTGGCCGTATCCGTTCTTTTCAGTGGTTGGTTATATTGGGGTAGCGACCTAAAAGTGGAACAGGTCCTCACTGCCAATGAGTGGCAGTCAACCATGGTGACGGTCATTACAGACAGCTTGCCTGACGATCCTGTCGGCCCACTGCGTCGTGTTAATGTTGAATCAAATGTGAAATATCTCCCTAATGGGGACTATATTCGCGTAGCAAATATCAAACTATTCGCTCAAGGTTCAACGGCAGAATCCACGATTAATATCTCGGAAAAAGGGCGCTGGGAAGTCAGTGACAACTATTTGTTGGTTTCGCCTTCTGAGTTTAAAGATATTTCATCTTCTCAATCAAAAGACTTCTCCGAAGCACAGCTACGTTTGATCACTCAAATCTTTAAGCTTGATGCTGAGCAAAGTCGCCGTATTGATGTCGTGAACGAAAAAACGCTATTGCTCACTAGCTTGAACCACGGTTCTTCGGTGCTGTTTAAAAACTAACTTTGATTTGATGATAAGGGGGCAAGACGCCCCCTTTATTTTGCTTATGGATTGGCTAGATACCCTCACCCTCTTTTTCGGCTCACTTATCGCCAATACTCTGGCTTCGCTTTCTGGCGGCGGTGCAGGCTTACTTCAATTCCCTTTGCTCATCTTTCTCGGCTTGCCATTCTCGGTTGCGCTGGGGACACATAAAGTGGCTTCCGTCGCTTTAGGCTTAGGGGTAGTAAGCACACACTTAAAAGCAGGCACAATTAAATGGAAGGTCGCGCTCTACCTTATAGTCTCTGGCAGCATTGGCGTAGTCTTAGGGGCGAACCTAATTGTCCAAATACCTGATGGTGTGGCGGAAAAAATGCTAGGGAGCATGATTCTCGCGCTCGGCATCTACTCACGATTTAAGAAATCGTTAGGCCAATCAGAAATAATACGTAACCGTCACCCAATCGGTTGGGTCATCGGCGGTGTCGGACTAATGCTCATCGGTATCATCAACGGGTCGCTGACCGCAGGTTCTGGTTTACTCGTGACATTATTTTTAGTTCGCTGGTTTGGGTATAACTATAAACAAGCCGTTGCTTACACCATGATTTGCGTCGGGTTGTTTTGGAATGGCATTGGAGGCATTGCCGTCGTCCAAGCTGGCGCTCCGATACATTGGGCTTGGTTGCCTGTTTTATTGTTAAGCTCATTTCTAGGCGGCAGTTTAGGCGCATGGGCCGCGACTCGATACAGCAACCGAGTGATTAAAATTGCATTCGAAATTCTCACGTTTTCCGTGGGTATCAAGTTGCTAGTTTAAACCGATTAAAAGGAAAGTTTCATGGATAAAGCAATCATTGATATTTATTACTGCCGCCAATGCAACTGGATGTTGCGTTCAACTTGGCTATCGCAAGAACTACTGCATACTTTTAGCGAAGAAATAGAAACGATCAGCTTACACCCAGATACGGGTGGTCGCTTCGAAATTTTCTGCAATGGCCAGCAAATTTGGGAACGGAAAAAAGACAGCGGCTTTCCTGAAGCAAAGGTGCTAAAACAGCGCGTAAGAGACATTATCGACCCAGAACGCGATTTAGGACATTCAGACACAAAATAGGGAGCAATTCGCTCCCTATATTTTTACTTAGTAAAACCGTTAAATCATGGTTTGTGCTAATACTTCGCCTTCTGGCGTTTTTACCGTTAGCGTATTGTCTTCTAAAGTACCAAAGCTTCTTGGTAAACCATTACGTGGAAATGTCATCGAGCCTGGGTTAAAAATAATGACCCCATCTTGCATCTCTGCGACAGGAACATGCGTATGACCGTGGGCGATGATATCACCTTCACGCAGTGGCGGCCGTTTTTCAGAGTTGTACAAGTGACCATGAGTCAAAAAGATTCTCTTACCAGATTCAAGTAGCACCCACGAGTAATCCATCATCATTGGAAACTTCAATAGCATTTGGTCCACTTCACTATCGCAGTTACCACGCACAGAAATAATTTGATCACTGTATTGGTTCAGTAGCTCCGCCACCTGCGGTGGGTTGTAACCTTCTGGAATCGGGTTTCTTGGCCCGTGGTTTAGCGTATCCCCCAACAAAATCAGGTGCTCCGCACCAGAGGCTAAAAATAGCTCAATAGTTTCTTTAGTTGCTGGCAAAGAGCCATGCAGATCTGAGGCAAAAAATAGTTTCACGACATCGTCTCCTCACAAAGTACGAGGTCATTCTACGGCATTTTTATGACAGCTCAACCAACGACTACTGATAACGCAATGATTCAATGACCATAGGCAAAATATAGAACCATGCGGCATACGCAGTTCCAACCAACACCAGTATCCAAAACACCATCGACATAAATTTTGACTTAGCTAGGTGGTGCAGCGGGTCTGGCTCTCCGCATCCTGGACATGCGTGAGCGCGCTTTGAGATTTGTTTCTCACACACAGGGCAAGAGACTAAAGGCATGATACAAATTCCTCGACAATAGACTTAGGGCGCAAAGAATAATGGTGAATTAACACATATGCAACCTAACATATATTAAATATTTTAGTTCTTTGTAACAGTCGCTGACTTGAGAAAAATGCGTTGATTTTTCATTTATATCAACCTATTACACTTCTTCTCTCACCATGCCATTGATGACAATATTGTTATAACTCACCATGCCAATGACCTCCCCATCTTCAATGACCGGAGCTCGGCTAATGCCAAATCGTTCAAATAGGCGCGCACAATATTTCACATTCATATCAGGGTCGACACACAAAGCGGGCTTGGTCATGATCTCATAAATATTCGTGCGCTGTGGAGAGCGATTATTCGCCAACACCTTTTTGGCGATATCATTCATCAAGACGATGCCATATTCATCGTTGTCATCTCGCTTTTTCACCACCAGCGCTTTGACTTGGTATTTTTTAGCCAACGTTATGCCTTCATAAACTGTCATTAGCCCATCAACCATGACATAAGTAGCCGCCATTACATCTCGAACTCTAATTATCGTTTGACTGCTCATAACTCATCCTCGACCACTTTGGTCAACGTCTCTACTTGATGCGCGACACCGACTGCATCCTCAATATCGATCTGAATAGCAATGCCCTGCCCCGACTCTCGGTCGAACTCACCAACTTCATTGATGGTTTCTAATATGTGTCGAGAAAGGTGCTCCTCAACGACAAACAGCAGCACATCTTTTTGTACTTCCAGCGTTAAGCCAAAAAACGTTCGCTTTTGATTTAAACCTTGCCCGCGAGCATTGTTAATCACTGTAGCACCGGTCGCACCAGCATCGCGTGCAGCGTCCAGTACCTTGTCTGTTTTGCTGTCTTCAACAAACGCAAGTATCAATTTAAAGCGCATTTTCTTCGTCCTCCGAGACATCTTTATTCAGCCATTGGGTTATTTGCGCATAGCCCATCACAGAGATCATAGGAAACAGACTGGCAAAAGCGATCAAGCCAAAGCCATCAATCATTGGGTTTCTTCCTGGGACGGTAGAAGCAAGCCCCAGCCCTAATGCGGTTACAAGCGGAACAGTGACAGTAGAAGTCGTGACGCCTCCAGAATCGTAGGCGAGTGGAACAATAAGCTTTGGCGCATAAAACGTTTGAATCACAACCACGATGTAACCCGCAATGATGTAATAGTGAATAGGGTCACCGACAACAATCCGATAGCTCCCTAGCGCGATGCCAATGGCTACCCCAAATGCAACGGCCACGCGTAAGCCGTTAATACTGATGCTGCCACCAGAAACTTGGTTTGCTTTTATCGCTACAGCGATTAGAGAAGGCTCAGCAATCGTGGTACTAAAACCGATAAAAAAGGCGAAGGTATACACCCAATAGTAGTCGACCCACACTAAGGCTTTTCCCACAGAGACTTTAAACTCTTGTAAAAATTCCGGTGCCGTCAGTTGCACGGCCATGGTCTCTCCGAGCGGAAACAGAGCCATTTCTAATCCGAGCAAAAAAAGAGCGAGCCCAAGAATCACATAAACAAACCCAAGCAAAACCTTCTTAAGGTTGTTAACTGGACGCCTTAACACCGCTAACTGAAAACCAAAAATAATGCTGGCGATGGGAATGACATCTCGAACGGTCGATAATAAAGTGTCTAGGAAATGTTCAATTGAAATCATGTTACGACCATTCCGTAAACCATCACAAACATCATCGGTAGCAGCGAGGCAAAAGCGATCAAACCAAAACCATCCACCATGGGGTTGCGCCCTTTAATCGCCGATGCTAAACCAACCCCTAGTGCAGTGACCAAAGGCACGGTGATAGTCGACGTCGTCACACCTCCAGAATCATAAGCAACGCCAATAATGGCTTCCGGTGCAAACCACGTCAGGACGACAACGCCGACGTAGCCGCCGATGATCATGTAATGAATTGGCCACCCTTTTAAGATGCGCAGAACGCCAATAACGATGGCGATCCCCACCGAAAGTGCCACCGTTACTCGTAGCCCTTGTCCATAATCCTGCATCGATTGCTCTGAGTTTGTGATCATCCCTCCTTCTGCCGCAACTTCTGATGCTTCTTCTGCTACGGCCGTTAATGCAGGCTCGGCGATCGTGGTGCCAAAGCCTAGACAAAACGCAAAAACTAACAACCATAATACGCTGCCTTTTTTTGCAAAGGCTTGAGCCATACTCTCTCCGATAGGAAAAAGACCAAGCTCTAGACCAAAAATAAAAAACGTTAACCCTAAAACCACAAGCAATAAGCCAAAAAGAATGGAGATGAGATTAGGAAGTGGCTCTTGCAAAACAACTAATTGAAAAAAAGTGATAACAACAACGATGGGTAGCAGATCGCGAGCACTATTAAGGAGCGCTCGAAAAAGAGCAACAAATGCTTCCATACCTATCCTCCTTGATGGTGCAAACTGATTACGCTTGTTCCGTTAGCGATGTTTTTAGTCTGGCATAGATTTAGTTCTCCTACCGTGAACGAATTAGCGCCATGCATAACATTTGGTTACATTTTTTCAATATGTGAAGTCAGTAGCCTCGCTACAGGCTTGCCACTATCCTAGAAATAATAGTCGTGAGATGATCAAGCTCAGCACAAAACGACTATAATGTTCTAATACGTGTACATTCAAAGAGATAACATGAAGATATTACTCACAGGTGGCACTGGGTTTATTGGTTCGGAGTTGCTCAAGCTGCTATCCACTCACCAAGTTATGCTACTTACGCGCTCTCCAGAGCATGCAAAACAATGCCTCCAGCACGCTGATTTGGGTAATATCGAATACCTTGACTCGCTTGAGTCATTCGCCGATCTCAATCACATTGATGCCATAATTAATCTTGCGGGTGAGCCTATCGCAGATAAAAGATGGACCAGCGAGCAGAAAGAAAAAATCTGCAAAAGTCGCTGGAAAATTACCGAACAAATCGTTGAGCTGATCCACGCCAGCACAGAACCTCCCGCTGTTTTTATTAGTGGCTCGGCCGTTGGTTACTATGGCGATCAACAAGACCACCCGTTTGATGAGTGCCTGCATGTTAACAGTGAAGACTTTCCTCACGAGGTTTGTGCAAAGTGGGAGCAAATAGCCAAACGCGCAGAGTCTGAACAAACACGTGTTTGTCTATTGCGAACTGGCGTGGTGCTCGGTCTTAATGGCGGGGCTTTGGCGAAAATGCTCTTACCTTACAAACTTGGCGTAGGCGGCCCGCTCGGGAACGGTAACCAGTACATGCCTTGGATTCACATTCTGGATATGGTCCGCGCCATCATGTACTTGCTTGAAACACCACATGCCCACGGTGCGT
This sequence comes from Vibrio sp. JZG10, assembly GCF_054064075.1. Classification (NCBI taxonomy): domain Bacteria; kingdom Pseudomonadati; phylum Pseudomonadota; class Gammaproteobacteria; order Vibrionales; family Vibrionaceae; genus Vibrio; species Vibrio sp. JZG10. Next base: position 16,452 of record NZ_JBSUGE010000024.1, on the reverse strand, counting down.
TCAATATGTGCGCACCTCACCCTGTGACTAACCGTATCTTTAGCGGCACGTTGGCAAAAACGCTCAAACGACCACATATCTTGTTCACGCCTAAATGGGCAATGGAACTCCTAATGGGTGAATCTTCCTGTTTATTGTTCGATAGCATGAGAGCCAAACCCAAAAAGCTCACCGAACTTGGCTTCAAATTTAGCTACTCCAGAATAGAGCCGGCACTCAAGCACTTGCTTCATGACCGGAGCTGATGAATGATGACCTCATTCAATGTTGCTTGAGGCTGAATTTATGAAAAAGTCGATTCTTATTACGGGTTGCTCAACCGGTATCGGTTACGTGTGCGCTCACGCCCTGCAAAACGAGGGATTTCATGTCATAGCATCTTGTAGGAAAGAGCAAGATGTCCAACGCCTAATTAATGAAGGCCTAACCTGCATCAAGCTAGACCTAAACAGCCCTGAAAGTATTTCTTCGGGCGTAAAGCAAGCATTAGAACTAGCAGAAGGTAAGCTTTATGCCGTGTTCAATAATGGTGCCTATGGCCAGCCCGGTGCATTGGAAGACTTGCCCACCGAGGCTCTTCAAGATCAATTTCAGACCAACTTTTTTGGTTGGCACCAGTTAGTCAGAGAAGTGCTTCCTCACATGCGCATACAAGGCGAAGGACGGATAATACAAAACAGTTCTGTTCTTGGCTTTGCTGCAATGAAATACCGCGGCGCCTACAATGCGTCAAAGTTTGCCCTAGAAGGCTGGACTGACACACTACGGCTAGAGCTTGCGGATACGAATATCAAAGTGGCATTGATAGAACCTGGGCCTATCGAAACTCAATTTAGAAACAATGCATTAAAAGCCTTCGAGAAGTGGATTGATATTGAATCCAGCCCTCACCGCCTCGCCTATGAAGGACAAAGAGAGCGACTCAACAAAGACAAATCTAATAATCGATTTGTTTTACCTGCAGAGTCCTGCGTCGCACCTGTTCTTCATGCATTAACTAGCGCTTCACCTAAAATTCGCTATCGAATTACTACGCCGACTAAATTATTCGCAATCTTGAAAAGGTTATTACCAACCCGTGTGCTTGATAAAATTTTGCGACAAGCTGCATAAAAAAGTTTTGTCACAATGTAATTTCATCGTAACAATGTGATGTCATTATGAGCATGTAGGTTAAAAAAACCTCAAGCAAACGAATCAATTTCTACGCAATTCAGTGAGCACTATTCAACCTAAAGTGAATGAGTTGCTTAGATTTGGTATCGCCACCCATTACGTTTTGTAGCAATGTTTTTACTACTGCGAGGCAACAATGACATTAAATCAGCTTAACTGGCTTAGTGTGGGTGTAGTGTTGACCATGTTCATCCTATTTTGATACCGCACTAACAAATAGCATTAGAACTGCGCTGCTTCGGCAGCGTTTTCTTTTTGCCTTACACCTACTCAGCAGTAACACTATTCTCTTACCGCATCCTTTCACAAAATAGAATGATTCATTATTGATGACGATTAGCAACCATCGCTTGAATTTCCCTTAAATCAACTCCATATCTATTATCAACGACAAGACACAAAGCAAGGATACTCTGATGCAATCCCCATTTATCGTTGAGATAACAGAACAGAACTTTCGCGAAACTCTTGAAGGATCAATGAACACGCCCGTTCTGATCCACTTTTGGGCCAATGCTCAACCAGAAAGCGCACAGATACTCCCTGAGTTGCAATCTCTTGCTCAACAGTACAACGGTGCATTTACGCTTGCTTTATTAAATTGTGAAGATCAGCCGGCTCTAGCGTCTCAATTTGGTGTGCAAGTATTGCCAACTATCGCGCTGTTTATAAATGGTCAAGCCGTCGATGGATTGGGTGGCCCTCAGCCAATTGATGCCATTGCAACCATGCTACAAAAGCATTTGCCAAGCCCAGATGAACAGCTATTAAAGCAAGTCAGTGAACTTCTTCAGCAAGGTGAGCATGCTCAGGCTTTAAGCATCATCCACACTTTGCCGCCAGAACTGCAAGAGCGTGGCGATGTGAAACTCGCGATGGCTGATTGTTTATTAGAAACCAAACAATTTGATGTCGCCCAAGAGCTACTGAACGCTATCCCTCTTGAGTATCAAGATAACTACTACAAGAGTCTAATAGCCAAGCTCGAGCTGCATTTGCAGGCTGCAGATAGCCCTGAGTTACAACGACTAGAACAAGCATACGCAGCAGACATGGCAAACTTCGAACTTGCTTGTGAATTGGCGGTACAGTATAACCAAGTGGGTCGTGATGAAGAAGCGCTGGAACTGCTGTGGAATATTCTTAAAAAAGACTTGGGCGCCCAAGACGGTGAAGTGAAGAAGACTTTTATGGATATTCTCAGCGCGCTAGGTCAAGGCAACGCATTAGCAAGCAAATATCGCCGTCAGCTGTATTCGATTCTGTACTAACTCGCTGAAAAGCGAAACTTCAACTAAAGGCCGGATATTCCGGCCTTTGTTATATAAAAAAACCAATAACCTCTTAAGGTTCTCAGAACTTCAATTGTCTATTGTCTATAAATAGGTAAAAATGAATCGGACATTATGCACTTAAGGGAATAACTCATGCCAATTGATTCACTGATTACCATCGGTATTTTCGTCGTTCTTGCTGTAGTTATCTTATCTTCAGCCATTAAGACGGTGCCACAAGGAAATAACTGGACAGTCGAACGCTTCGGACGCTACACCCATACGCTAAAACCCGGCTTAAACTTGATCATCCCATTTGTTGATAAGATAGGGCAAAAAGTCAACATGATGGAGCGCGTTCTTGATATTCCAGCGCAAGAAGTTATTTCAAAAGACAACGCTAACGTGGTTATTGATGCGGTCGGATTTGTTCAAGTCATCGATGCTGCCAAAGCGGCTTATGAAGTCAACGATTTGGAACATGCCATTAGAAATTTAACTCTCACCAATATCCGTACCGTTTTAGGCTCAATGGAGTTGGACGAAATGCTGAGTCAGCGTGACATGATCAACTCCAAGCTGCTGGCAATTGTTGACCAAGCCACCAACCCGTGGGGTGTAAAAGTCACGCGAATTGAAATAAAAGATGTCCAGCCACCATCCGATCTAACAGCGGCGATGAATGCTCAAATGAAAGCCGAGCGAAATAAACGAGCGGAGATTCTCGAAGCAGAAGGGGTACGCCAAGCTGAAATTTTAAAGGCTGAAGGTCATAAGCAATCGGAGATATTAAAAGCTGAGGGCGAAAAGCAGTCTGCTATTCTCCATGCTGAAGCTCGAGAACGCGCCGCGCAGGCAGAAGCAAAAGCGACTTATATGGTTTCTGAAGCGATTGCCAAAGGCGATATGCAAGCCGTCAATTACTTCATTGCTCAGGGCTATACCGAAGCGATCAAAAGTATTGGTCAAGCCGAAAACGGCAAAATCATTATGCTTCCATTAGAAGCGACCGGACTAATGGGCTCGGTTGCAGGGATAGCAGAGATGTTTAAACAACAAGATAAAGAATAACTTATGGACTTTTTCAGTTTGCTGGAAGGCGTCTCTTTCTGGCATTGGCTAGCCTTCGGTTTTGCACTTCTAGCGGTAGAACTACTTGGGACTGCGGGATATTTTCTCTGGCTCGGAGTTTCTGCACTTATCGTTGGGGCACTAATGACCGTTTTGCCAATGAGCTGGCAATTACAATGGCTTTGCTTTGCAAGTTTCAGCTTAATCACCACTTGGTTATGGTGGCGACGACAATGGTCTCAAGACAAGAAAGAAGACCAAGAAAGAGATCTGAACCAAAAGTATAAGCAGTTAATCGGACGCACACTTACCATTGAAGAGGACTTTTCTGTTGGGCTCAATCGTATCAAGGTTGCCGATACCACGTGGTCGGCACAGTCGGATCAAGCACTTCCAGCAGGAACGCGCGTTAAAATAAAAGATATCGATGGTATTATTTTAATCATTGAGCCTGATTCTAAGTAATTTATGCCAAAGTAATGGGGCATAACTATGCTCCATTACTTTAATCTAAACAACCGCTTTCATTTCATTGATTTAATTAAAATCGAACAAAAAATAAGTAGCAGAAATATTATTAATACCTACCCTCTTCTTCCAATTATTTAATTCTTCATCATACGATAATCAATAAGATAGAAATATATCGATATAAATTATCTTTCTAAATTTATTTTAAAAAATAAAACTTTATTGAATTATTTTTTGATCTTTTTGCCCCCCCATACATACTTAACGCATAAGCATTTAAGTTGAATGCTTTTTATTTGGTAAGTAAGAGGATGTACTATGAAGAAACTTCTCTTTTTAATGTTATGCGGTATCTTTTCTTTTTCTTCCTTTGCCTACACCAACGGAAATGGTGGTACAACTAATTTAGGACCGATAGTCGAATGTAAATTGCCAAGCGGTGATGTCACTAATATTCCAAGTGAAATGTGTCGATTTAGAGGCGGAGAATGGAACTAATATAGAAGTCAGTAGTTAGTTCGATATAAGTAAACTATTGATACCTTACTTTTAAGTAAAGTCATTATTTACCCAAGCAAGTAGATATTCAATGTCTACATTAAGGTGATGATTATGAGATTTTTAGCTAGTCTATTGTTAGCATGTTTTGCCCTAGCTCCATTAACTACTCATGCCAATGGTGCTTCAGGTGGACGTACGCTAGCCCCAGAGATAAAGTGTGAGTTACCAAACGGTAACGTGCATATGTTACCGCCGTTATATTGCAAAATATATGATGGTCGAGAAGTAAAATAAAAAAGGAGCCTAGCGGCTCCTTTTTATCATCTCACTAAGTATTAGTGGAAGCTGTAAGGGATAAGAACTTGTAGACGTAGGTCTGTTTCATCCGCATCACCAGCACCAGCGTACTCATCGCGCTCTAGGATTGTACCGTGTAGACGGATCGTAGAACCTTTCAGTGCGCCACTCTGTAGAGAGTAAGATACTGTCGCGTTAACTGCGTATTCACTTTCGTAATCCCAGTCACCTGATGCACCGCTTGCTACAGAATCAGCTCCAGTACCGTAACCAAAGCCTAGGTAGTAGTTCCAGCCGTTACCTTGGTTGTAAGATAGACGGTTGTACCACGCTAGCTCACCCGCTTTGTTCCAGTCAGACAGTGCATCCCACCACTGAGACCAAGTACCGTTGTTCATACCGTAAGTATGAATTGTACGTGGAACGAAGTCAGCACGGTTGTCTGTGTCTGTGTAGCGTAGCTCAGACATCCAAGCTAGCTTGCCGAAAGATTGATTCAAAGATAGACCAGTGTGGAAACCTAGACCATCGTATTTCACATCATCGTCAACACCGTAGAAATCAAATGCTAGAGTTGTACGGTCACTCACAGTGTACTTCAAGTAAGCCTTGTAAGAAGTGTTGTCAGTTTCGTTGTGGTAGCTAGTTACTTGACCTGCACCCCAGTCGATACCATTTGCATATTGAACGCCAGTAGCTTGACCCAAACCAAGTTGCATAAACAAGCTGTCAGTTAGGTTACCGTTTAGGCCTAGAGAGTGTAGGTAGCTCCATGACGTGTCAGACCAAAGCGCTGGCGCGTAGTCATCTTCGTGAAGTAGCCAAGGTGCTGTAAATTGGTCTGCACCAAAGTAGCTTAGGTTGAAATCACCTAGTTTAGCGTTCAGTTCGAAACCACGGTAAGTACCAGGTACGAAACTCCAAACGTTACCAATAGTACCGTTACCACCCGCTTGTAGCATACCAAAGCGCGCGTTGAAGCTTTCGTTTGCTTTGAACTTCAGTGCTGCTTTGTAAACTTTAAGCTGTTGACCATCACCTGCACCCCAGTCTAGGTTGTTACAAGTTGAAATTTCGTTACATAGGTAGCCTTCGTTTGAATTGTAAAGGCTATCGTTGTAAAGGTCGCCAGAATAGTAAGCCGCAACATCTGCACCAACCCAACCATCGTGGTAGCCAGAAGTAAAGTCTAAAATTGCGTTGTAAGAAGAGTAGTTTAGACGACTCCAACGGTCACCGTTTTCACCGCCAGGCTTACCTGTTGTACGAGTACGAGAACGAGTATCAACTAGAAATAATGCATTAAGACTAGAGTCTTGCATAAATTCGTTCACTTTCTCGACGTACTCGCCACCTGCTGCACTTTCAGTAGACGCTGTAGCTGGAGCAACAGCAACAACACCAAACATTGCTGCGGTTAACGCTGAAACCTTAAAAAATTTGTCCATGGAAAAACTCCTAAAAATGGATATAGCTGTATTTTTCTATCTCACCTTTAGTTGGCCGCCGAAGGAGAGAAGTAAATTCCTGATCAAACCTCATTATTTCTAATTTGGCTTTTTTTAGTTCCTGCATACACACCGTGTATCCACGTGATTAAGACTAACTTCGCAGCTAAAAACATCCAAACGGAACTTATTTTTTTTCTAAAAAAATATGAGCCAGTCCAAAGTTCCATATAAGTTGTTGATCCAGATCTTACTTTTAACAACACCAACACAAAAACACAGTTAAACATTAAATATCAATAACTTAAACCACACCCTAGAATTCCAACTTGAAGTCACTCGCAGACTAAAGAAGTAAAAAACCTTAATAATTCAATGGGAGATCTTGATCACTGAAAAGATAAAAAGCACAAATAACTCAATCAAAAAGCACTTAATTATGAGCAAGAAAAAGCCCCACATGCTTACCATGTGGGGCTTTTAGTTATTTTTTAGCTTTTTTGATAATACTTAATTCATCAACTCGAGTAAGTCTTGTTCTGTTTTGATCTCGATACCCAGTTCTTGTGCCTTTGCCAACTTCGAACCTGCATTTTCACCAGCAAACAAAATATCCGTTTTCTTAGAAACACTACCTGTCACTTTTGCACCTAGGGATTGGAGGGCTTCTTTAGCCTCTGTGCGACCTAATTGAGAAAGTGTTCCTGTCAATACAACTGTCTTACCTTCTAACGGTAGCTCTCCTACCTGCTCAGTCGTATTAATCTCTGGCCAGTGGATCCCTTGTTCAAGCAAATCTTTAACCACTGCTTGGTTCTGCTCTTCACTGAAGAAAGTCGTAATATGTTGAGCAACCACAGCACCGATGTCTTGCACTTCAATTAACTGCTCTTCGTTAGCATTTTGGATGGCTTCCAACGTTTTAAAGTGCATTGCTAGGTTTGCGGCGGTTGCTTCGCCAACTTCACGAATCCCAAGCGAATACAAAAAGCGAGGTAACGTTGTTTCTTTGGATTTTTCTAACGCATTCACAATGTTCTGCGCAGACTTTGGCCCCATGCGATCTAATACCGTTAAAATCCCAGCAGATAACTTAAATAAGTCAGCAGGAGTTTTCACCATCTCACGGTCAACAAGTTGCTCGATCACTTTATCGCCTAGACCGTCAACGTCTAACGCTTTACGAGACACAAAGTGCTTTAGCGCTTGTTTACGTTGAGCTTGGCAAACTAAGCCACCCGTGCAACGTGTTACCGCCTCTCCTTCGATCCGCTCAACATGCGAACCACAAACAGGACACTGAATTGGAAAAATAATATCTCGCGCTGTTTCTGGTCGACGCTCTTTGATGACAGAAACAACTTGAGGAATAACGTCACCCGCTCGACGAATCACAACGTGATCACCGATCTTAACTTGCAGACGTTCTATCTCATCTGCGTTATGAAGCGTCGCATTACTTACCGTTACCCCGCCAACAAATACAGGCTCTAGTTTAGCAACAGGTGTAATCGCACCAGTACGACCGACTTGGAATTCCACCTCATTCAACGTCGTCATTTCTTCCTGAGCCGGGAATTTGTAGGCGATCGCCCAACGTGGAGCGCGAGCAACAAATCCAAGACGCTCTTGCACGGCAATATCGTCAATTTTAATGACGACACCATCGATCTCATAAGGAAGGGCATCACGACGCTGCAAGATATCTTGGTAGTAAGCTTTTACATCCGCCAAACTTTCAACTCGCTTGGTCTCCGGGCACATTGGTAATCCCCAAGATTTAATTTGCAAGAAGCGTTCGTAGTGACTTGCCGCCAATTCAGCGCCTTGCACCACGCCTACACTGTATGCATAGAAGCTAAGCGGACGAGAAGCCGTAATGCGTGAATCCAATTGTCGTAAGCTACCTGCCGCAGCATTACGTGGATTAACAAAGATTTTCTCGCCTTTCTTCCTTGCTAATTCATTAAGCTTTTCAAACCCAGCTTTCGGCATAAAGACTTCACCACGAACTTCAAGACGATTTGGCCAGTCATTACCCCTGAGTTTTAAAGGAATGGCTTTAATCGTACGTACATTTTCTGTGATGTTCTCGCCAGTAGTGCCATCGCCTCGTGTTGCCGCCTGAACTAACACACCGTTCTCATACAGTAAACTAACTGCGAGTCCATCCAGTTTCGGCTCACAACAGTATTCTTTTACACTCTGACTGCCCACCCGCTCTTGTGCTCGCTTATGGAAACTATCAAGTTCGCTGTCATCAAACGCATTATCAAGCGAAAGCATCGGTACTTCATGTGTCACTTGGCTAAACGCAGAGAGAGGTTGTCCACCGACACGTTGACTTGGTGAATCTACGGTAATTAAATCAGGGTTCTCAGCTTCAATATCCAGGAGCTCTCGCATTAAGCGGTCGTACTCGGCATCAGGGATCTCTGGGTTATCTTCCACGTAGTAACGCACAGCGTGGTAATGCAACGACTCTTTTAGTTCTTCTAATCGCTGAAGTACTGATTCAGACATAGTAAAGCCCCGTGTATTTTCAATCGGTGAGGTTGGGAAATCCAAGAAAAAGGGCTCCATCCGGAGCCCTATTATTATTTGCTGTTAAGATTATGCGTTAGCGGCATTAAACTCAACTATTTGACGTCGATAAGACGCTAAACGGTCTGGCGTCATTAAGTTACGCTGGTCATCAAGCACGTTGCCACCTAAATCATCAGCAATTTGCTGCGCAGTTCGGAGCATTAAGTTGAAGTTCTGTTCAGCCTCGCCATAACAAGGCAATGTCATGAAGAATGAAATACCCTTCGTTGTAAACTCAGCAGGATCAGCATGCTCAAACGTACCAGGGTGCATCATATTAGCGACGCTAAACAGCACTTTGCCGTTACCGGACAAGTCGACATGACGGTGGAAAATATCCATCTCGCCATAAATTAAGCCGTTTTGTTGCATACTCTCAAATAAAGCAGTACCAACAAATGGCTCTTCACCCGCGCAGTGCACATTCAATACAATCACTTGCATTTCAGGTTCAGGCTTTGGCTCTTCCTTAGGCTCAGCAAGGACAGGGTCGCTAACCGTTTCGACTTGCTGTTCTTTCTCCGTAATATCAAACGCGGCGGGAATAGCTTCTTCTTCCACAGCAGGCTGGAGTGGCTCTTCAACTACTGGTGCTTGAACAACAGGCTCAACGTCCTCTTCTTTATCTTTTTCTGCAACAAATGAAGGGATGTCATCTGGCTCCTGCTGTGTCTGTTTTACTTCAGATGGACCACCGAATAACGGGTCAGATTCAAACTTGTTGTCGAAAGAACTCGCCATCCCAAAATCTGGTTCTTTGCGATCTTTACGAATGATCTCAAAGTCATCTTCAGGAGCGGGAGCGAAGTCTCGTTCTTTCTCGACAATATCATTTTTGTCCCCTTGGTCAACATCCAGCTTACCAAGCGGCTTGTTACCAAACTTTGCTTTGCCTTCTTTTTTACTGCTCCATAAACCATGAAACAGTAATGCCGCGATGGCTAATGCGCCAACAACAATGAGTACGAATCGCAATTCCTGCATTATTTACTCTCAATATACTTGTTTTTACTACTCGCAGTTCCTTGAGCAGCAACCCAAGTGCAATAAATCTGAATGATACGTTTACTTTACCAAAACTATATGTAGATTTAGAACAACTTAATGCAAGAAGTTCCGTTTTTTGTTGTGATTCTTGCCACGATTCCACTTAACAAGACGTCATTTGTCAGGGCATTGAAAGAAAAGTCCTCACAGGTACAATGAGTTTTCATTTACACGAAGCCAAAATAGACATGAAGCAAAACAATCAGCAGAGAACCGGGTTCGGTTATTTTCTATACGGGATACAATTGGCACTTGCCCCTAAAATCAGGCGCTTTGTCATCTTACCTCTACTTGCAAATATCTTGCTTGTAGGTGGTGCCATCTTCTATCTATTTTCAAACCTTAATATATGGATAGAAGGCTGGATTGGGCAGCTGCCTGAGTTTTTATCCTGGTTAACTTACATTCTTTGGCCTTTACTCGCTCTGACGATACTCGCTACCTTCTCCTATTTTTTCAGCACGCTCGCGAACTTTATCGCCGCGCCATTCAATGGCCTCTTAGCTGAAAAAGTGGAAGAGTACTTAACGGGACAAAAAGTAAATGATGATGGATTCACTGCCGTTCTGAAAGATGTTCCTCGCGTTTTAGCTCGTGAATGGAGAAAGCTGCTTTACATCTTACCTAAAGCAATAGGCCTATTCCTGTTATTGCTCATCCCTGCCCTTGGGCAAACAGTAGGCCCATTTTTATGGTTTATTTTTACCGCTTGGATGCTCGCGATTCAATATTGTGACTACCCGTTTGATAACCATAAAATCCCATTTAACGACATGCGTTACAAATTGAAACAAAAGCAAGGTAAGGCCTATGGCTTTGGGGTATTGGTGTCTGTGTTTACGACGATCCCAATTTTGAACCTCATTGTCATGCCTGTAGCAATATGTGGCGCAACCGCTATGTGGGTGGCGGAGTTTAAGCACCAACGATAGTCGATTAGAGATTAAGGAAAGGGATCTGCGCCAGCTTTTCCCTTTTCTTTTATCGAGTTCTGGGCCAACCTAATAAGATATAACTTTTTAATCCTTTTCCCTTTTTTTCATACCGCATATTCTTCTATCCATATTCACACAACGTGTAATGAAGGAACATCACTATGAGCAAAATCTACGAAGATAACTCTCTTACTATCGGTAATACACCTCTCGTTCGTCTAAACAAAGTAAGCAAAGGCAAAGTTCTCGCGAAAATTGAAGCGCGTAACCCTAGCTTCAGTGTTAAGTGCCGTATCGGTGCAAACATGATTTGGGAAGCAGAGAAAGCGGGGCTTCTTAAGCCAGGTGTAGAGCTTGTAGAACCTACCAGTGGTAACACAGGTGTTGCTCTAGCATTCGTAGCGGCCGCTCGCGGTTACAAGCTAACATTGACCATGCCTGAATCAATGAGCCTAGAACGCCGTAAGCTACTTAAAGCACTGGGCGCTAACCTTGAGCTGACTGAAGCGGCGAAAGGCATGAAAGGGGCGATTGCTAAAGCAGAAGAAATCGTAGCAAGCAACCCTGAGAAGTACCTACTTCTTCAACAATTTGACAACCCTGCGAACCCAGAGATCCACGAAAAGACTACGGGCCCTGAGATTTGGGAAGCTACAGACGGTGAAATCGACGTATTCGTTGCTGGTGTCGGTACGGGCGGTACTATCACAGGTACAAGCCGTTACATCAAAGGTGAAAAAGGCAAAGCCATCACTTCTGTTGCAGTTGAGCCAGCAGAGTCTCCAGTTATTGCACAAGCACTTGCTGGCGAAGAAATCCAACCTGCTCCGCACAAAATCCAAGGTATCGGCGCTGGTTTCATCCCAGGTAACCTCGATTTAGACATTATTGACCGTGTTGAGCAAGTCACCTCAGAAGAAGCGATTGAGATGGCTCGTCGCCTAATGGAAGAGGAAGGTATCCTAGCTGGTATCTCATCCGGCGCGGCTGTTGTTGCAGCTAACCGACTTGCAGAACTCCCTGAATTTGAAGGAAAAACAATTGTAACCGTTCTACCAAGTTCAGGTGAGCGTTACCTAAGTACAGCACTCTTTGCAGGTATCTTTACCGAAAAAGAGAACCAACAATAATATGTGTTCAAATCAATTTTTAGTTTAAAAAAGCCCCGTTTAGGGGCTTTTTTGTTGATCCCTGCCCTACCTTTGGTAATATCAGGGTGTTTTATTTCTAGCTTCAAAATAAAGAAGCGGAACACAAAAAGGTTTCAAAGTGATTACGCACGCAAACAGTTGCGTAGTTACCAAACTTTTGACTAGTATCAGAACTGACGCGCTTTGAACTCTTCCCGTGCTAGCGCACAAGATGTAAAGCAGTTAAGCTAAAATCTAGTCACAAACTAACAAAAAAATACATTTATTGGGGTATATCACATGTACGAGAAGCAAGTAGAAATCACAGCAGAAAACGGCCTTCACACTCGTCCAGCTGCACAGTTTGTTAAAGAAGCAAAAGCATTCGACGCAGACATCACTGTGACTTCTAACGGTAAAAGCGCTAGCGCTAAGAGCCTATTCAAACTACAAACACTAGGCCTAGTAAAAGGTACTCAAGTAACTATTTCTGCTGAAGGCCCACAAGCTCAGCAAGCAGTTGACCACCTAGTTGCTCTAATGGACCAACTACACTAATCCGGTCTCCTACTCCAGAAGCCATTTTGTGAAAGCAAAATGGCTTCGTTGGAAATAGGCTCAAAACTAAGCTAAAACTATTCGTTAGCGCACCCATTATTCTCCCGTTTTATAAAGTTGACCAAACTTAAGGTAAGGCTATGATTTCAGGCATCCTAGCATCTCCTGGTATTGCAATCGGTAAAGCACTACTACTTCAAGAAGATGAAATTGTCCTAAACACAAACACTATTTCTGACGATCAAGTAGAAGCTGAAGTTCAGCGTTTCTTCGACGCTCGTAACAAATCTGCAGCTCAGCTAGAAACTATCAAGCAAAAAGCGCTTGAAACGTTTGGTGAAGAAAAAGAAGCGATCTTTGAAGGTCACATCATGCTTCTTGAAGACGAAGAGCTAGAAGAAGAGATCCTAGCACTTATCAAAAACGACAAGATGACTGCGGATCACGCTATCCACTCAGTTATCGAAGAGCAAGCATGTGCTCTTGAGTCACTAGATGACGAATACCTAAAAGAACGTGCAACTGACATCCGCGATATCGGTTCTCGTTTTGTGAAAAACGCACTGGGTATCAACATTGTTTCGCTTAGCGACATCAATGAAGAAGTTATCCTAGTTGCTTACGACCTAACGCCATCTGAAACGGCACAAATTAACCTAGACTACGTACTTGGTTTTGCTTGTGATATCGGCGGTCGTACATCTCACACTTCAATCATGGCTCGCTCTCTTGAGCTTCCAGCTATCGTTGGTACTAACGACATCACGAAAAAAGTTAAGAATGGCGATATGCTGATTCTTGACGCGATGAACAACAAGATTGTTGTTAACCCATCAGAAGCTGAACTAGAAGAAGCGAAAGCGGTTAAAGCGGCATTCCTAGCTGAAAAAGAAGAGCTAGCGAAACTGAAAGACCTGCACGCAGAAACGACTGACGGTCACCGTGTAGAAGTTTGCGGTAACATCGGTACAGTGAAAGACTGTGACGGTATCCTCCGTAACGGCGGTGAAGGTGTTGGTCTGTACCGTACTGAATTCCTATTTATGGACCGTACTGCACTTCCAACTGAAGAAGAACAGTACCAAGCGTACAAAGAAGTTGCGGAAGCAATGAACGGTCAAGCTGTGATCATCCGTACTATGGATATCGGCGGCGATAAAGATCTCCCATACATGGATCTTCCAAAAGAGATGAACCCATTCCTAGGCTGGCGTGCTGTACGTATCAGCCTGGATCGTCGTGAAATCCTTCGTGATCAGCTACGTGGCATCCTACGTGCTTCTGCACACGGCAAACTGCGTATTATGTTCCCAATGATCATCTCTGTCGAAGAAATCCGTGAGCTTAAGAAAGCGATCGAAGAGTACAAAGAAGAGCTACGTGCTGAAGGCCACGCGTTCGACGAAAACATCGAAATCGGTGTTATGGTTGAAACTCCTGCTGCTGCTGCGATCGCACACCACTTAGCGAAGGAAGTGTCTTTCTTCTCTATCGGTACAAACGACCTAACTCAGTACACGCTAGCGGTAGACCGTGGTAACGAGATGATCTCTCATCTTTACAACCCACTATCACCAGCAGTACTAACCGTGATCAAGCAAGTTATTGACGCTTCTCACGCAGAAGGTAAATGGACTGGTATGTGTGGTGAACTTGCAGGTGACGAGCGTGCAACGCTTCTACTTCTAGGTATGGGTCTGGACGAGTTCTCAATGAGCGGCATTTCAATCCCTAAAGTGAAGAAAGTAGTTCGTAACTCTAACTTCGCAGAAGTGAAAGCAATGGCTGAAGAAGCCCTTTCTTTACCAACAGCTGCAGAAATCGAAGCCGTGGTAGAAAAGTTTATTGCTGAGAAAGCTCAGTAATCGGTAGTACCAAGTAATTCAATACTTAATGGCCATTAGACGGCGAAAAAAGTCGTCTAATGCGCTATATTGGTATACTATAATTCGACAGAATAAAACCAAACCTTAGGAGCATGACACAATGGGTCTGTTTGACAAACTTAAGAAGCTTGTATCTGATGACAGCGCTGACGCTGGTGCTATCGAAATCATCGCGCCACTTTCTGGTGAGATTGTAAACATCGAAGACGTGCCAGATGTTGTTTTCGCTGAGAAAATCGTTGGTGACGGTATTGCTATCAAGCCAGCAGGCAACAAAATGGTAGCTCCTGTAAACGGTACTATCGGTAAGATCTTCGAAACTAACCACGCATTCTCTATCGAGTCTGACGACGGTGTTGAGCTTTTCGTTCACTTCGGTATCGACACAGTTGAACTAAAAGGCGAAGGCTTCACGCGTATCGCTGAAGAAGGTCAAACTGTTAAAGCTGGCGACACTGTAATTGAATTCGATCTAGCTCTTCTAGAAGAGAAAGCGAAGTCAACGCTAACTCCAGTTGTTATCTCTAACATGGACGAAATCAAAGAGCTGAACAAGCTTTCTGGTTCTGTGACTGTTGGTGAAACTCCAGTTCTACGTGTAACTAAGTAATTTTTACTTAGCCGAACACGAAAAAACGCTGCCATTGGCAGCGTTTTTTATTACCTGAAGTTTATGCTTTCTTACCAGATTCAACTGAGTAGACCAAGTGCCGAACTCGGCCTTTGTTTTGCCTGAGCCAATAACGCAGTTGTCGCATCTTGGAGCACTTGAGAACGCACCATTTCCGTAGATTCTCTTGCGAAGTCTGTATCTCTTATTCGACTCTTGGATTCCGTAACACTCCGATTCACGGTATTTAAGTTATCCACAGAACCATTTACACGATTCTGAAAGCTGCCAATTTCACTTCGGTGCGAATCAACGTACTTGATCGCTGCATCAATCACCCCAATTGAAAGCTGCGCCTTACCAGCCGTCGACATATCGATGTCATCCATTGTGACTAATTGACCAGTGCTTATATCAAGCTCATCCGCTAAACTGCCTTCTAACTCCACTCCTTCTGGCGTATTCATCGTAGAGGCAAAGAATTGCAGTTCATTGTTTTCCGTTACTGAGGCACTCACTACCAATTGTTGAGCATTGATGTAAGTGGCGACCTGTTCTATGCGATCACCCAATTTGAGCCCAATGGATTCCGTTTGGGTTTGCCCTTTACTGTCTTGGTATTCGACTTTTAGAGTTTGGTTATCTTTAGTGACTCGCCAATCTTTATCAACCGCATCACCAACATAATGCTGCCCTCCCATCTCTGGGATATGGCTACGCATATTACGTAACGTCAAAGAGATTGAATTAGCGTTCGCTCCAATATGGAAACTTTGTGAACCGTAAGATCCATCAAACAGGTTTTTATCCGCAAATGTTGTCGTGATCGCGACACGATCAAGCTCATCCTGCAGCGCTACGACCTCGTATTGGATGCTTTGTCGGTCACTGGTATCGTTACTACCATTTGCCGCTTGAAGCCCTAGAGAGCGTAACCGTTGCAAAATATCACTGCTCTCATGTAACGCGCCTTCCGCGGTTTGCGCGACCGAATAAGCATCGTGCGCATTTCTTAAGGCGACATCAAGCCCTCTCGTTTGCACATGGAGAGTATTGGATATCTGTAAACCTGCCGCATCATCACTCGCCGAGTTAATTCGAAAACCAGAAGTGAGGTTGCGTTGTGATTCGACGTTTTGCGCTGCTGCTTGACTCAAGTGTCTCTGCGCCACCATCGCGGCAACATTGGTATTTAAAGAGACCATCTAATCGATATGAGTGCCTTGTCGAACATCCTGTTGGGACGCATCTAAACGTTATAGCCGATAAGCAAAAAAGCCAGGGATGAGCCTGGCTTTTGTATCTTGTCTTATTAAGGTGCTTAACCTAGCAGACTTAGCGCTGAGTTTGGCGCTTGTTTCGCTTGCGCAAGGATTGAGCTTGACGCTTGCGATAGAATTTGTGACTTGGTCATTTGAGTCGTTTCTTTCGCGAAGTCAGTATCTTTGATACGGCTCTTCGA
>NZ_JBSUGE010000023.1:0-66999 GCF_054064075.1 Vibrio sp. JZG10 | reverse complement strand
GCATCAGACTCGGCTGCTTAAGCTTCTTGGTGTTCTGTATGAAGCAGTTTATTCCTAAATTGGCTGCGGAATGACGGATGATGAAAAAGATAGTCGCGCTAGGTCTGTTTTTTGTTGCGCCATTCTTATCTGCAAGTACGATCGTATTTAGCAGTAGCCAACAACCTAGTGTCACATTAAAACTGGAAGAGATTCAATCTTTACCAACCACCAGCTACACAACCACGCTGCCTTGGATCCCTGCTTCTTCTGAATTTCTTGGGGTCAAACTTAGCACGCTCCTCACCCACGTCTATGGCAAAGTGCCAGAACAAGTTGATGTCAGTAGCTTGAATGACTATCACTCGACACTGTCTCGACAAGACATTCTTAGATACCAACCAATACTGGCTTACCAACAAGATCAACACTATATAAAAGTCAGGAATAAGGGGCCATTTTGGGTAATATACTCTCTTAGTCTCTATCCTGAGCTCAACTACAATAAGTATCACGCGCAAATGGTCTGGCAAGTAAATGAGATGAAAGCAAAATAATAAGAATGAAGTTATCGGAACCCACCTATCAAAAGCAGAGAGCACCACAATACTCTACAACCAGTAAAATGTTGCTTGTGGTGTTTGCCACTTCTTTGCTTCTCGCAAATGTATTGCTTCTGCAGCAGACACGCGCACTGTCACAAAACTTTAATAATGAGCAAAAACAAGCAACCTGGTTTTTATTCCAACTCTCTAAAGAGCTTTCGGAACTTGTCGGAGAAGCGAGACGAGTCGATGAAAATGTATTAAATATCGAAGGTGCAGAGCTACAATATGAATTGGCCTGGAGTAGATTCGATTTATTAATTAGTAGTAATGAAGCCTACACTTTTTTCTCTCGAAATAATATGCATCAGTATTTCATTGATCTTTTTGAGGAATTTCAGGGTCTGGAAGCGCAATTAGTTGAAGCAAGAACTGGCGATAGCCAAGCTGCGGCTCAATTTTATCGATCCACTCAAACACTGTACTTAAGCTTGGTCGATTTCGTTAATCAGAACTTTCGCCTAAGCAGCAAAGTCTATGAGGCACAGAAAGGAGAAACGCAACGGTTAATGCAAGCGCAGTATATGCTGTTTGCTACATTCGTTTTGTCGATCCTGTCTCTGACTTATTTCTTTTATCGTGAATCCCATTTCCATAGAAAACTGGCGCTCAGCGACCCACTGACTCATCTTGGAAATCGCAATGCACTATTTATCAACCTGAATGAGCTCACTCAAGAGAAAAGGCCTTTTTCTCTGTGGATTCTAGATTTAAATGGTTTTAAAAGTGTCAACGATACACACGGTCACCAAGTGGGAGACACCGTACTGCGTGAAATTGCTAGACGGCTTAAATCTATGGCGTTGAATGATTTTACCGTCTATCGCATGGGAGGCGATGAGTTCGCCGTCATCCTCGAAGGGGAGCATGTTGATGAAGAAGGCGTTCGTGAGCATATCAATGCGGTATTTGATGCGCCAATACTAAACTCCGACAACGTCGCAACACTATCAACCAGCATGGGCTTAGCGCAATACCCAAAAGACAGTAACAATGTTGACTTTCTTATCAGCATAGCGGATAAGCGCATGTACAAAATGAAATTTCAACGTTAAACGGTATATATGATGAGAAAGTTCATGCAAGTACTGCTTCTACTGGCAGTCATTGCGGCAGGTGTGTTGGCTTGGGTATTTATTCCATCGCACGAAACCATCGGGCAAAAAACGCTTGAACTGGCACTCAACGACGACTACAGCTTAGTTGGGCATCGAATCTACTCAACCGATCCGGATGCTGGCAACCGATTCGGCTACTTCGTATTGGCAACGGGCCAGAGCATTGAAGAGCAAGAGCCGTTTTTGGTCACTTCGGATCAGTTTATTCGCATGGAGAAAACGGGTGATAATACCTTGTCTGTTACCGTCAATGGCCGTATCTACCAATACCACAACGACTTGTGGGTGCCAAAATCGGACGGAAAGCTGCAGCACTTTTTAGTCAGCGCAACCGCTAAGTACGTGCGCTAAAAAACGGGAACATTAGTACCCCCCTCCCACCACACAAAAAAAAGCCCCGCATACACTGCGGGGCTTTTTACGTTAACAAGAAAAGAACATCGAAAGGAGGACGTTACTTCGCTAACACTTTCTCTTTAATCACTTTGAGTACCCCAGCCTCTTGGTTGCTTGGCGCAGAATAACGAGCGATTTTCTTAATCTCGTCATGCGCGTTGGCAACCGCGTACGAATGCTCACTGACTTGCAGCATTTCGAGATCGTTGAGGTAATCACCAAACGTCATGGTTTCTGCCGGAGTAAAATTCATCGACTCTTGAAGATGCTGAATGGCCGCGCCTTTAGACGCTTCGGCATTCATCACATCCAGCCAAATTTTTGCGCTCACTACGACTTTATGCGTTTCGCCAAACTTCGCGTTCATGGTCGGGAACAGGAGCTCTTCCGAACCGTCAAAGTGACAAATTGCCACCTTAATGAACTCGTCTTCGACCTCAAGCAAATCCGGCACATATTCACAGCGGTGGTAGTACTTTTGAAACTCTTCCAGCGATTGCTGATCATGCGTTTCGATGTACGCCGAGCGCTTGCCACACAATACGATGTTCGCCCCGTCAATTTCACGAGCCGCTTTCACAATCTCCGCCACTTCCGCTTTAGGAATGGTGCAACTGTAGAGCTCTTTGTCTTGGTACATCACCAAGGTGCCGTTTTCGGCCACATACAACACTCGATCTTTGATTGGCGCGAACGTGTCACGCAGGCTGTAATACTGACGACCAGACGCAGCGGAGAACAAAATACCTTGCTCTTCCAATTGCAAAAACAGATCGAAAAACTCTGGATCCAAACGACCGTATTGGTCAAGCAAAGTGCCGTCCATATCGGAAGCAATAAATTTGATGCGAACTTGTGACATTAACTAAAACTCTAAATGACGCTGCGAAAATATAATCCATGTAAGGTACAGGATCTTGTATGAATCTCAAGTCGGGATGACAACGCCTTTCGCGATTACCAAGGGTGCAGTTTAAAGTAATCTTCACTGTGATCGATGAAAGCTCTCACCGCAGGAGACAAGTGTTTACGTGATGAATACAGCGCGTAAATGTTGAGATCATTTGGCTTCCAATTCGGCAACACCGACTCAAGCTGACCCGATTGCAGATAGATATTGCTCAAATAGGTTGGCAGCATCGAAATACCCATGCCTTGCAAAGCGCCATGCAATAACGCCGTGGCCTCATTGCTGGTTAGGCGACACTCAATTCCCACCGATTCGAACTGCTCGCCCTGAGACAAATGCCACACGTGACGCTCAAAGTTTTTGTAACCCAAACAGTCGTGTGAAGATAAATCTCGCGGATGCGCGATCGCGCGATGAGTTTGCAAGTATTGCGGCGATGCCACCAACACCGATTCACACACCGCAATCGGCTTACCAATCAAAGAAGGATCAGGATCCGACGCAATTCGGATCGCTAGATCGATGCGTTGCTCGGTTAGATCACTCACTGAATCTTGCAGATCAATGTCGATATGCACTTTGGGGTGCTTTTGCATAAAACTGTTTACTGCTTGGATCAACTGTGAGAACCCAAATGAAGTGCTAGACGCGAGACGGATTTTTCCGGACAGCTCACCATCAACGGCAATGTTCGACGTCAACGTATCGGCCTGTTTTAACCAACGCTCAATCTGAGGCAAGCTGCGTTCCCCTGCGGTGGTGAGCGACACCTTGCGCGTGGTGCGGTGCAACAAACGAGTTTGTAGCCAGTTCTCCATCGCCTCTACATAACGAGTCACCATTGGCCGAGACATGTCTAACCGCTCGGCGGTCGCGGTAAAACTGCCAGAATACACCACATCCACAAATACTTTTGCTGCCGTTACTCTGTCCATATATTTGCTCGAAATAAGAAATAGTGATGCACATTATTGTGTATTTTTCCGAGCGTATCAATTTCCTAATATAGCTCCCGTTCCCAAGCCATCGTCGCTTGGCCCCGAATTCTTTAGGAGCTTATTATGAAAAAATTCACTTTGATTGCTACATCCATTTTAATGGCAAGCCCTGTCCTAGCGGCAAACCACTCTCCCCTTACTCTTGAGGTTTACAACGCCGACGGTAACAGCTTCCACGTTAACTCAACCTTGGTATACGGTAAGACTGATGCCATGGTCATCGACACTGGCTTCACCAAAGCTGACGCGATGCGCATTGCCGCCAAAGTGTTGGACTCAGGCAAAACGCTTAAAACCATTTTCATCAGCCAAGCCGACCCAGATTACTACTTTGGCGCAGAGGCCTTACACCAACAGTTCCCTGATGCGCAGATCATCACAACGCCAGCGGTTCAAAAAATTATTAAAGAGAAGTTGGCTGGAAAGCTGGCGTACTGGGGACCAAAACTTGGCGCAAACGCACCGGTAAAACCAGTGATCCCTGTCGCGTACGACAAAGCATCATTAGAGCTAGAAGGCCATAAGATTGAAATCCGTGGTAACCATGGCACATCAGCACACCGCCCTTACCTATGGATTCCAGATAACAAAGCGATTCTGGGTAACGTAGCCGTGTACTCAAACGTGCATTTATGGATGGCCGATGCCGCTGACCAAACCGCCATCAATGCTTGGGAGCAGCAGCTTAGCGAGATGCTTGCGCTTAAACCTCAAGTGGTCATTCCTGGTCACATGAAAGCAGGCACAAAGCTGAACGCAGACACCATTCGCTACTCGCAACAATACTTGCAGGATTTTCAGCAAGCGAAAAAACACAGCAATAACAGTGCTCAACTCATTGACACCATGTCAGCGAAATACCCAGAAGCTCAATTGCCAATCGCGTTAGAAATCGGTGCGAAAGTGCATACTGGTGAAATGACATGGTAACCGTGCATTACTTCTTCGATCCCATGTGTGGTTGGTGCTACGGGGCATCACCACTCATCGAAGCCTTGATGGACACCTCTCAATTTAAGGTCGAGCTTCATCCCGGCGGCATGATCGAGAAACGCGAGATTGAACCTGAATTTCGTCAGCACATCATCAACAGTGACGCTCGTATCGCAACCGAAACCGGAGCAACGTTTGGTGAAGCATATCTGCAACGCGTGAAAAGCGAAGATGCGTTTGTTCTTGATTCTTACCTACCAACACAAGCGATCTTGAGTGCGGAGAAAATGGGGCTGAATCCATGGCACATGCTAAAGGCCATCCAATCCGCGCATTATCAGCTCGGGTTAAAAGTGGATGAAGCATCGACGCTCAAAGCCATTGCAGAATCGCTAGGTTTAGCAAGCGATGCGTGGGAGCAAAACATGACGTTAAGCGAAGCCGAGCTAGATGAGAGAATTCGCTCTAGCCGACAGTTGATGCGCCAGTTACACGTTGGTGGTTATCCAACCCTGATTGTAGAAGTAAATGGCGAGTACTTGACCTTGCCGCACTCGGCCTACTACGACAAACCGGCACAGTGGAAGCTTGCATTACAAAAACTGCAATAAGCTCTTCCCACTCGCTCTTGTTCTTAATCCAAGAGCGAGTGCCAACACCAAACATGGCAATCCTGACTCAAACAGGTACAATCCTCGCTCGAATTTTTACTCGCGCGGATACCCACCATGCACTCGCCTGAACATTGTTTTACTCGTTTTACTGCTGATACTTCTGACTATGAATTACCAACGCAGTTTACGTTTCCGTTCTACTACACGCCGCATCCTCTTTGCGTTATGGCCGCAAAGCAATTGCAACAGCACCTATTAGCGCAAACCGACTTCGAACACGATTTTGGTTTAGTTAATGAAGAAACGGGGCGAGGCAAAATGTTTGGCGTATTGCTGGTAAAAAGCCCTCAAGGCGAGCTTGGCTTTTTAAGTGCATTTTCTGGCAAAATTGCTGACCAAAACTTGATTCCAGGATTTGTCCCTCCTGTGTACGACATGCTGACCGATGAAGGCTTCTTCCGCGCAGAAACGGATGCCATCAACGCCGCCAATGCGGAGTACAAAACCTGTGCCGCGAATCCGGAATTGGCAGATCTTAAAGCGCAAATCCAAGCCGACCGAGCCGCTTATCAGCAAGAGGAGCAAACACAGCGCCAAGTGATGATAGACGGCCGCGCCGCACGCAAACGACAGCGCCAACAGGGCGAGCAAACACTCAATGCCGATGACCTCAAAATCTTGTTGGATGAGTTGGGTAAACAAAGTGTCGCCGAGAAAAACGCTCTCAAATACTTAAAGCAAGCGTGGGATGAAAAGCTTGCAATCAAAGAAGCACGATTGGCCGAGTTAGAGCAGCAACTTGCTCACCTTAAAGAGCAGCGCAAGACGCTCTCCAACGCTTTACAGCACAAACTGCATAAACAATACCGCTTCCTAAACAGCCATGGCGAAACACGCGACTTGGTGGACATTTTTGCGGACACCACAAACCCAATCCCACCAGCAGGTGCGGGGGAATGTGCTGCGCCAAAACTGCTCCAATACGCATTTAAACACAGATTCAAACCGCTGGCGCTGGCAGAATTTTGGTGGGGTGTTTCGCCAAAGTCTGAGGTTCGCCAACACAAAAAATTCTACCCATCGTGTAATAGCAAATGTCAGCCGATTTTAGGCCATATGATGCAAGGGCTGGATGTCGAACCTAACCCATTGGCGGAGAATTGGGCAGAAGACAAAGAGCTAGAGATAATCTACCAAGACGATGCTATGGTCGTCGCCAACAAGCCCTCGGGCTTACTTTCAGTGCCGGGTAAAACCATCAAAGACTCTGCTTATACGCGCCTACAAGCGATGTTCCCTGATGTGGAAGGGCCGTTTGTGATTCATCGCCTCGACATGGCGACCTCTGGCATTTTGGTGTTTGCCTTAACTAAACGCGCGAACAAAAGTCTGCAAAAACAGTTTATGGCTCGCGGCGCACAAAAACGTTATATGGCACTACTCGAAGGCGTATTGAACGCGCCGGAAGGGGAAATTTCACTGCCAATGCGTGGCGACCCCGACGATCGCCCACGTCAGTTGGTGTGTTTTGAACACGGTAAACATGCAGAAACCTACTGGCAACTGATTGAAGTCAAAGATGGACGCAGCAAGGTATACATGTATCCGAAAACCGGGCGAACTCACCAACTACGTGTACACAGTGCTCATCACATGGGGTTAAACATGCCGATGGTTGGTGATGGTTTATACGGCGAAAAAGCGAATCGCTTACACCTGCATGCTGAGATGCTAGAGCTGGATCATCCATACAGCAAAGAGCGCATGGTGTTCAGAGCTGAGTGCGAGTTCTAACTTCTTCCAGATTTTAAATAACAAAAAGGCACTGACTAACAGTGCCTTTTTGGGTTTCTAACAACAGAATAAGCGTGATGCGCGATACCGAAAACCGTTAGCTCACCTTAAACTTGGTCCACACCTGAGAGCGCCAACGCCTTGCCATGATGATACCACGCACCCATTCATCGAGAGCGATTGCCATCCAAGCCCCTAAAACGCCATAACCCATGTGGATGCCAAAGATGTAGGAGAAAAACACGCCTAGTCCCCACATACTCAAAATCCCCATTTGCACTGGGAACTTGATGTCACCCGCGCCTTTGAGCGCCGCGATAAAAATCAGGTTAAACACACGTCCGGCCTCGAGCAAAATTGAGCCCATGACTAACGAACCTGCCAATGCGAGTATTTCTGGTTGATCGGTAAATACGCGCAGAATCTCTTCTCTAAACAGGTAAATCAGTGTGGTTGCCGCCGTTGATGCCACAAACCCCACTAAGAAGTAGATTTGTACGCGTTTTAAAATGCTGCTCACCCAACCTTTGCCGATGTAGTAACCAGTCTGAATTTGCGCAGCCTGACCAATTGCCAACGCGAAAGCAAACGAGAAACGGGCAATGTTTTGTGCATAAGTGAAAGCCGCCAACGATGCCGTCCCCATTTGCACCACAAAGTACACAATGCAGATTTGCGCCACGTTATAAGACAGCACTTCACCCGCGTTCATGCCGCCGATTTTTAAGATCTTTTTGTAAATCTCTGCGGGCACTTGTTTCATGGTCGACATCGGTAGTTCAACGCTGCTGCGAGCGAGAATAAACCATAACATTAACGTACCGATGACTTGGCTGACGACGGTTGCTATTGCTACACCCTGCACACCATACACAGGTAAACCGAATGGCTGGTAAAGCGCAATATAGTTACCAATGATGTTGAACACACCCGAGATCAAGTTCACCACCATTGGAGAACGTGAATAACCATGACTACGCAGAATAGTTGTAAAAACAACGCCAATCGTAACGTTAAACGTCATCGCACCGCTTATCAGCAGATATTCATGAGCGTACTGCTCGACTTGCGCTTCCAAGCCGTAATACGGGAGTAGATATATCGCGCCAAGCACGGCAATCACACTCAAGAACGCACCGACAATCACAGACAGCGCAATACTTGCAACGCCGACGTTCACAGACTCTTGCTCGCGCCCAGCACCGTTGTATTGGGCAATCAAAATCCCCGTTCCGCTGCTGACAAACGTCGAAACGATGATTAAGAAAAAGGTAATCTGCGTGATCACACCAACAGCGGATACCGCTTTGTCTGAGTATCCACTCAGCATGAACACGTCACTGGTTCCTAAAGCCGTCCGTAGCAAAATTTCGACAAGAATCGGCCAAGCTAACGCCACGATGGACATTCGTTGGTTGATGTTCTGGCTTTTAGGCATGTTTGTAACCTTTCCTACAACTAAAAACTGCCTCACAAAATGTGTGAAGCAGTTTGGAAAAAGAGTGACTCGAACGAAGCTCGATATGAGGCCGTGATTTAGCGCGGATTCTAGTCGCATATTGGTCACAACGACAACAATATTTCGCTCTGTTTCGGAAAAATATTTCTAATGCTTTTTCACAACGAAAAACTCATTGCCGGAACTTAGAGATCGTCGATTGACGAACAATGAGCTCAATAGGTAGAAGGCGCAGTTCATGCTACTCCCAACAGAGTTGAGTCAGGATAGATCCTGCAAATACGGCGGTGGAAATGCATTACTTTGAATTATTAATCGAACCATCTGAAGCCATAAAGATCCGCCATGGAAAACTTTATAAGCCTTTGTTGTGCTTTGAGCACTCTCACCAAACCACACTTCTAGGCCCATACTAAAAATGACTGACATCACATTTGGAAACTTTGTTGTTCTATTCATCGCTAAAATACCGCCTAGAATAAGCGTACACGTTAATTAAACAAGGATACGTAATGTCGACATTGGCTGGAGCACGCTTAGAGGAAATGGCGGATATCCGCTCAACAAGAAAAAAGAAAATTGTCTTTTTATGCTCCAGTATCGCCGCGGCATGTTTAACTTATGGCTCCATTGCTCAATTGTTTGAGGATAATTGGGGATTAAGCTTTTTCCATGCTCTGTGTGCCTTAGCCTGTTTAGGTATCAGTTATGTGATAAAGGTTCAACGACATCATCAATATGCCGACCTATGGCTGAGTGCAGTTTTGATGTTCGAAGGGTTATTGCTACTTCTGTATAACGATGCCCCCTCAGGCAAACTGCTATGGCTATACCCCATTATCGCCACTCTGGTGCTGATCAATGAGTTTAAAGTCGGTCTGCTGTTTAGTGGCACCTATATCTTACTGATCTTTTTTGGCGTCGTTTTTTTAGATCGGCTACCAACAGCCAGTGACATCATAGAACGACGATTTATGCTGACCCTAATAGCGACTGCATTTGTGTGCCACACATTCTCGTACTACTACACAAAAGTCCTCAACTACATTCAAACACTTTATCGTGAAGGGATTGAAGAGTTGGCGTATTTTGACCAACTCACAGGGCTTGCCAACCGCTGGAGCTTTGAAACTTGGGCGCGAGCAAAGCTCGATGAGATCAACCATTCATCTGATGACAGCATCACTGCTCTGGTCTTCCTAGATATTGATAACTTCAAACATATTAACGACACCTACGGACACGATATTGGTGACCAAGTGCTTCAAGCCTTTGCAACTCGATTAAAAAACAATGTTCGCCATAAAGACAGAAAAACCGACAAACACGACTACTCCATCGCTCGATTTGCGGGCGACGAGTTTGTGCTCATGCTGTACGACATAAACAGTAAAGATGACCTCGACAGCATTTTGAAGCGTATTGTGAATCTATTCCCAAAAGGCTACCGAAGCTACGATATGATTAACGAGTTAACAATGAGTGTGGGCGCTGCTATCTACAAACAAGATGCGAAGGATTTATCTGAATTGACTCGGTGCGCAGATAAAGCAATGTATGCGGCTAAACACACAGGGAAAAACCAATACGCGTATTACGAACACTGCAATACCGAAGAGAAGTCAGCCTCTGAAACGCCGGCTGTGTCAGAAGCTTGCTAACGGTTAAGCGAATACATGCATCACCCATAGCCCCAGCACCAGAAATACGATTAGCCACACAGCTTGCAGCACTCTGCTCGGCTTATCTTGCTGGCGACCGAATTGGCCTTTAAACGCACGGTCCTTCACTTTGCCCATTAAGCCTTTTCCTAGAGCACGTCGATAGAATTCACGTCTCTTATGGGCTGCATTGGCGACCTCGGTAAAACGATGTCTTTGCTCATTGGTGAGATCTTTGTCCTCGTAACGAGGAGGGAGATCAGAATGCTTGCGTTGTACTGCCATCACTTCCTCCCTGGTCGATGGGTACATTTTTATTAAGTATATACCCAAATAACCAAAAGATGCGTTATAAGTGAAGGACATAGACGAAAAAACCACCCGAAGGTGGCTTTGTTACAGGCAAAAAGGACGCTTTAGAAGTACTCACATAAATACGCAGTCGCGTCTTTCACTTGAAGCTCAAATGAGGAGTTCCCTTCCACTTCAAAAAACTCACCACTTTGGTAAGTCGTCCAATCACTCTCGCCGACACGCTTGACCACAAGTGCACCTTTTACAACCGTCATACGCTCAGGCGCTTGAGTGCCGAACGTGTATTCACCAGGAAGCATTACACCAACGCTAACGTCCTGATCATTCTGGTTAAAGCCTAGTGATTTTACACTACCTGCAAAATAGCTATTTTCCTTAATACTCATTATTGGTTTCCTTATCAAAAGTCCGCTCTTTTTTACCTTGTTTCTTCCTGTTACTCAAGCTCTGAAAGCCATTAAGCTCAACGTTATAAAGCACATCCTTTGCTACCGAGCGAGGCCACCTTTTTCTAGGCTTAACCAGACGACGTAATTAGTGAGATAAAGTCGGTGAATTAGTTAACGCCAGCAAACAATAAAACCATCAATAAGAGTGTATCCGAATGTAAAAGTGGACATTAGATCATAATTTCTTAGTCTTAATCGCGGGATTGTTTGTTTTTGAGAAGGAAGGTTTCCACCATATTAAAAAAGGGAAGAAAAGTAGACCAATGACGGACTCAGCTCGCCGAAGGCGGAAAACAAGACAGGAACCAAAACTTTCATTTTGGGCTCGCCACCAATCCAAAGTCCTCAAAAGCACATTTGCCGTTTTTGGGGTGGGTCTTTTGACGTTTTTCAGCTATCAAATCCACCTATCCTATCAAGACCATATTGACCCGGAAAAAGTCTACGGCGAGTGGATTGAGATCGGCGCGCCACCCTACCAAACAGAACGTCTGACTTTCACAGAGGATGGGGTATATCGAAACCATCGACTCATCACGACAGAATTTGAATTCGATGGAAAGGTCATCACGTTGAACACCGGATTAGGAAAAACCGCGTACCAGATCTCGGGCTCTCACCTTTCACCTCAGATTCGCCGTATTGAGCCTCTTATTCCAGACCAACGATTCATCCGTAAGGGATTTGAGCATACCGTTCAAGGCTCAGAAACCGGAGCGGCTTCAAAACGTCGCGCTGCATTAAGTGAACATTTCAGCCGTGACTAGCACGTCTTCACGGCTATTTCTCCTTTCAATTATCTTTCTACTTCGATGAAACAAAACCTTAATAAACAATGAAATAAGGTATTCATCGCATTTATCCCACCCGATACTGAGTAAACAATAATTTTAGTTTCTGCTGAGATTTTATAAATTATTGACTCAGTCTGACACTTTCTGTGTAACAGAGTGCGAGTTTTAGTTAAGTTCTCTCAAGTGCCTCGAAAACCGTCTTAATTTTTTTTGACGAAAAAAAACTCTCTGAAATGCTGAGTGTGATGCTTTTGCACATGGAGTAAATCCAATCATCTTATCTGGTGCAAGAGCAGCCTATGTTCTAGGTAGAACATGAATCCAAGGATTGAGAGAGAAGTTATGATTCGATTTAACCTATGTGCAGCTGGCGTTGCTTTAGCACTATCAGGTGCTGCAGTTGCGGCTCCAACCGCGCCAAGTATCGATATGTACGGTTCCAACAACCTTCAGTTTTCTAAGATTGAACTCGCGATGGAAACCACGTCAGGCTACTACGACATGGTGAAATACCATGAGCAAGCGAAGATCACTGTTAAGTTTAACCAGTGGAGTGGTACGCCAGGTGATACTTACAACGTCTATTTTGATGGTGCAAAAGTAGCAACCGGCCCAATCACTGGTAGCCAAACAACAGCGACATTTGAATATGGTCAGGGCGGCCTATACCAAATGGAAATCGAGGCGTGTGATGCGACAGGTTGTGCGAAAAGCGCACCAGCTGAAATCACGATTGCAGATACCGATGGTTCTCACTTGAAGCCACTGACGATGAATGTTGATCCAAACAACAAAACGTACAATACCGATCCAAGCGTCGTGATGGGTACGTATTTTGTTGAGTGGGGCATCTATGGTCGTGACTACACGGTCGATAACATGCCAGTCGACAACTTGACTCACATCCTTTACGGTTTTATCCCAATTTGTGGCCCAAATGAGTCTGTGAAGTCTGTTGGCGGCAACAGTTTCAATGCACTACAAACCGCTTGTACAGGCGTGCCTGACTACGAAGTCGTGATCCACGACCCTTGGGCCGCTTATCAGAAGAGCTTCCCACAAGCTGGTCATGAATACAGCACACCTATCAAGGGTAACTACGCAATGCTAATGGCATTGAAACAACGTAACCCTGATCTAAAAATCATCCCATCTATCGGTGGCTGGACGCTGTCTGACCCATTCTTCGATTTCGTGGACAAGAAAAACCGAGACACATTCGTCGCATCGGTTAAGAAGTTCCTGAAAACTTGGAAATTCTATGACGGTGTTGATATCGACTGGGAATTCCCAGGTGGCGGCGGTGCAGCCGCGGATAAGGGCGACCCTGTAAACGATGGCCCTGCTTACATCGCACTGATGCGTGAATTGCGCGTAATGCTTGATGAATTAGAAGCTGAGACAGGCCGTACTTACGAGCTAACGTCAGCTATCGGTGTCGGTTACGACAAGATTGAAGACGTAGACTACGCAGATGCGGTTCAATACATGGACTACATCTTCGCGATGACTTACGACTTCTATGGCGGTTGGAACAACGTTCCTGGTCACCAAACTGCGCTTTACTGTGGTTCATTCATGCGCCCTGGTCAGTGTGACGGTAGTGGCGTTGATGAGAACGGCGAACCGTACAAAGGTCCTGCTTACACAGCAGATAACGGCATCCAGCTTCTTCTTGCTCAAGGCGTTCCTGCGAACAAGCTAGTACTTGGTACAGCAATGTACGGTCGTGGCTGGGAAGGCGTCACTCCAGATACGCTAACCGATCCAAATGACCCAATGACAGGTACTGCAACAGGTAAACTGAAGGGCAGCACAGCGCAAGGTGTTTGGGAAGATGGCGTAATCGACTACAAAGGCATTAAGTCATTTATGCTAGGTGCCAACAACACTGGCATTAACGGTTTCGAGTACGGCTATGATGCACAAGCAGAAGCACCATGGGTGTGGAACCGCACAACGGGTGAGTTGATCACATTTGATGACCATCGCTCAGTGCTAGCAAAAGGTAACTACGCGAAGTCTCTAGGTCTTGCAGGTCTATTCTCTTGGGAAATCGACGCGGATAACGGTGACATTCTCAACGCAATGCACGAAGGTATGGCTGGCGGTGTGGTTCCTCAACCAAACCGTAAACCAACCGCAGCTGCTGGCGCAGATCAATCTGTAACTGGCCCAGCAAGTGTGGTTCTAGATGGTAGCCTATCGAAAGACTCTGACGGCACTATCGCAAGCTACGCTTGGGAGCAAGTCTCTGGTACTGCAGTGGTACTAGCAGGCGCCAACACTGCGAAAGCAAGCTTTGATGCAGCAGAAGTTACCGTTGAGGAGCAATTAACTTTCAAGCTGACAGTGACTGACAACGAAGGTGCAACGGCATCTGACCTTGTTGTAGTAACTGTGAAGCCAGCAGGTGTGGTTGACCCAGCGAACAATGCGCCAGTAGCGCAAGTTGTTGCTCCAGCAACAGCAAACGCTGGTGACGTTGTGGTTGTAGATGCGTCAGCCTCTAGCGATGCAGACAACGATACTCTTACTTTCAACTGGACGCTTCCTCAAGGTTTGAACGCAACGGTTGAAGGTTCTAAAGTAACTTTCACTGCTGCTGAATACCCGCAAGACACTAGCCTAAGCTTTACCGTAAGTGTGAGCGACGGCAAAGCGTCTTCAACGGCAAGCGCAACTGTTGTTGTTGCACAGCATACCACCGATCCAAACCCTGGTACCTGTGACAACGCATGGGATGCAAGCGCAGTGTACACAGGCGGCAACCAAGTCACTCATGCAGGTAAAACTTGGGAAGCGAAATGGTGGACTCAGGGTGACGATCCTAGCCAATCTGGCGAATGGGGCGTTTGGAAAGAAGTTGGCGTAGCTAACTGTAACTAAGCCCGACCTTGCAGATTTTCTGTAAAGTTAACGATCAAAGGACAGCTTCGGCTGTCCTTTTTTGTTTTTATCTCATAACGAGAAAAGCGATACCATAGACGAAAAACAATCCTAGGTATTGATTTCAAATCGAATTAGCCCAAAACGGACCGAGCCAATTAGCAAGCATGAAGATTACCAAGCACGATCGAGTAAACGGTCAAAACTACTGAAGACTTGTCCACACTTCATCACTCGGCCATGACCTTGACCTTGCGTTGTCACTAACTCAACATTTTCAATCTCTTCAGCGGCTTGTGCAGAGATACTGTACTTAGTGAACTTATCCTGCTCATCATGAACAATGATGGCTGGAGACGAGCGCTCAGCCAAACGCTTCAGCGGATCAATTGACTGTAATGGGTAACCAAATTGATCTTCAACTTCAGAAACTACGGCATTAAAAAGCTTCATCGAATAACCTGAACGCGCAATGCTACCGAATAGGTTCTCTACGTAATTCAATACCGGTGCAATAAGCAGTAAAGGCTTGTTTTCTAATTTGCTATGTCGGCACTCAAGAGCAGAAGCGGTGCCCATGCTGTGCCCAACTAGACCAACAATATCGTCTACCGTATCTAACACATCTTCTAACCCTTTGACAAAACCCGGAATGTGCCCATACTGCCCTTCACTCTCACCATGTGCTGGATGATCGTATGCCAAAGCGGTGAAACCTTTCGACGCAATATGTTCCATCAACGGATAAAACTGACTTGCGGTGCCAGACCAACCATGAGTTAACACCCAAATAGGTCCAGAGCCCAAAGTGTAGGTTTTGATAATGCCTGCATGTCCTTTAATTTCACCTTTGGCAAGTCCTTGAGGTTCGGTGTTTTTAGGTGCTGTGCGAGCAGGTGTCAGGAGCAACTTACGCGCGGTATTCTTTGCATGGGAAGGGGCCAGCGTATGGTGTAAACGCGTACTGATGTTCACCAAACTGCGCTTAATACTGAAACGTTGCGATGTATTAAAGTAAATTTTTTCACTCATGATTATGTCCTTAACTATCAGCTACGCACAAAAATAGAACGGTCGTGCTTTTTATGCTGATAAGAAAGAGCGAACTCAGCCGCTCTTTATGATTTTATGTCTACAAATCTGGAAAGCGAATAACTGGTATCAGTCTTTCCAGCGAGAAAATAAGTTGTCGATCCCTTGCCAAAACAGGCGCAAGCTTTCTTCCTCACCTTTAATTGAGTAAAAAACATGTGCACTCAAATAAAGACCGTATAAATCAAACGTTGCTTGGCGTGTATCTAAGTCTGCTGCAAATTCTTGCTTCTCTTTGCCTTTCGCTATTTGGATCTCCAAATAGCTCAGCCAAGTGTCTATGGATTTACGCAGTCCGGCCTGAAGTGGGCAATCTTTATCTGCCGTGTCATTCCAAGCGTCTAGAAACATACAACTTCCTTGAAATGCGTGGTTCCAAGTCATCCAAGAGTCGAGCAACCCTCGAATTTTACGTTCGATATTGCCATCCCCTGCTTCACGAACAGGCTCAATAACCCGAGCAGCGAACACTTTATTGGCGTGCTCCAATACCGATAGTTGTAAATTCAACTTCGAATTGAAGTGAGCAAACAGACCACTTTTCGACATACCGCATTGCTTGGCTAACTCACCAATCGTAAGACTTTCTAATCCGTCTTCGCTGGCGATCTCAAAAGCCCGTTGCAGAATAAACTCTTTTGTCACTTTTCCTTTTTGCATAATCTTATTTTTAGCACGATCGTTCTTTTTTGCAATCTAGAGTTAACTGGTCTAACCATACATTAGTGTCATTTTCGACTCGCTAATCACGTATTGAGTTGGTTAATAGGTTAATAATTAAGAAGTTTGAAGTAAGTCTTAAATTTAAACACAGCTTCAGTGTAAGCGCGAGTCTGTTGACTTTTTCTCGCATTAATTCAGCCACAACCTGCTACTTTCACCTAAGTTTTTTTTATTTAGGTAAGTAATGTAATGGCAAAGAAACAAAAAATAGCCAGCTTAGAGTTTGCGCGTATTATTGCGATGTTTGCAATTATAGGATTGCACTGCCAGATGGCCCTGACATACTGGCAATGGGATGGAATACCGTGGGTTGGTTATATGCTCAACCAATTGGCTCGTTTTGCTGTGCCACTGTTTTTTCTCATTTCTGGTTATCTTATCCAGCCCAAGTTAAGCCGCGCACCTATCGAAACACTAAAAAACTACGCCAAACCACTGATGAAGGTTTGGCTCATTTGGAGCGTGATCAGTTTATTGATGCCATTCCAGTGGCAAACTGTCGCTGAGGCGGGGTATCTCGCCGAAAGGCAGGGCTACTGGGGCTACTTAATGTCGACCCCGTTCAATTCACTCGTCGAAGGCGGGCTCGTTCACCTGTGGTTTATTCCAGCTCTGGTCATTGCCGTTGCCTTAATTGCCTTCCTCGTGCATATCAATATGGCTCAATTGGTACTGCCAACCGCCGTATTGCTATACATATACGGCGTGTTTGCTGGCAGTTATTCGACCATTACCGATCTGCCAGCGCCTTTCTTTACTCGTAATGGGCCGTTTTTCAGTACTTTGCTGGTAACACTGGGTTATCTAGCACGAGAAGAACAGTGGCGATGGTCGCGAAACAATACGATTCGATGCATTCTTCTTGGTATGGCGCTGCATTTTGGTGAAGCTTATTGGCTAATGCAACACGAGGTCGCTTTTAATTCTCACGACTTCCTGTTTGGTACTGTTATCTGGGCCGTGGGTGTCTTCATGTGGCTCTTAGTCCACCCACATTTTGGCGATATGCCTTGGGTATTCAAACTATCTCCTAGCGTGTTAGGCATTTATGTTAGCCATCTGCTTGTGATAATTATTATGATGAATGTCGCTGGATTTATCGGGTTGCAACACCTCGCGAAAGACGCATTTATTTATCCTACAACGATTGTCGCAACCATAATACTTGTGAAAGCAATTGAGGCTTCGCCGTTGAGAAAATGGCTGCTGCGCTAAATCCATTCAGCGCTCGATATAGCTAGCTCTAGCTCAAAAGGGTTAGAGCTAGCCAGTTAAAAATGAGATTTCTCTCTCACTGACCAATTTTTGACTTTCTAATCCTTCAGAATTTGCCGTCACTCACAAAAAACATTGTTCATTTCCTTTAAATTGGCTCGACTATTACAACATTGCTCATTAAACGGAGGCTGTATGTGGGCTGGTCAAGGACTCGTTCCTTTTTTAGAGATTAGCCATTGGTTAACTTACGGTTTGTATGCCGCTGTGGTTTTATTTGGCGCAGCAAGCATTGCGTCACTCAGAAAATAGTGGCGCACACTATCATTTCCTAACTCCTACTGTTAATTCGAGCTCTCTCACAACTAACTCATTAATTTGTGGCTAATATTTCTCCAACCAGACAAAGGAGAAATGTCTATGCCAATCTATCCAATTGTGGCTTTCTGCTGTTTGTTATTCTCTAGCGCCACCTTTGCTGCCCCCACCAATGAACTGAACCTTGTTAATTCTGGTGTCGGCTACGCGGCTCTCATTATCTTTTCGATTGCTTACATACTGGTTATGTTGGAAGAGTATCTGAAAATGAGAAAATCCAAGCCTGTGCTGCTCGCTGCAGGGTTAATTTGGATTCTGATTGGCTACACCTTTGCTCAACACAACCAGCCAGAAATCGCCAAATCCGCACTAGAGCACAACTTGTTGGAATACGCGGAACTGCTGCTGTTTTTGTTAGTAGCGATGACTTACATCAATGCTATGGAAGAGCGCAAACTCTTCGATGCCTTACAGGCGTGGATGGTCGGCAAAGGCTTTGGCTTCAAAAAGCTGTTTTGGCTGACGGGGTTTCTCGCCTTTATTATTTCACCGATTGCCGATAACTTAACCACAGCCCTCTTGATGTGCGCTGTGGTGATGAAAGTCTCTGGTGATAATCCTAGATTCGTGAATCTTGCCTGTATCAACATTGTTATCGCTGCCAACGCTGGCGGTGCATTCAGCCCATTTGGTGACATTACGACCCTGATGGTGTGGCAAGCCGGGCATGTCAGCTTTGCTGAATTCATCCCGTTATTCGTCCCGTCACTGGTGAACTATTTGGTTCCTGCGTTTTTGATGTCACTCTTTGTTCCAAACACCAAACCGAATACGATTCACCAACACGTAGAACTGAAACGCGGCGCGAGACGTATTGTCGCACTATTCATTCTGACGATTGCCACCGCAGTCTCTTTCCACGCTTTACTGCACTTCCCACCCGTTATGGGCATGATGATGGGCTTGGCTTACCTACAATTTTTCGGTTATTTCTTACGCCAAACACTCAAACATTCTTTGGCAAAAAAAGCGGCCATGGCAATTGCCAATGGCGACGATCACGCATTAAAACGCTTAGGTTCAGTCGTTCCGTTTGACGTGTTCCACCGTGTATCTCGCGCAGAATGGGATACCTTGCTGTTCTTCTACGGCGTAGTGATGTGTGTCGGCGGTTTGAGCTTACTTGGCTATCTCGAACTGGTTTCAAACGTCATGTACAACCAATGGAACCCTGTCTGGGCCAACGTGATGGTTGGTGTTCTATCTGCCATCGTCGATAACATTCCGGTTATGTTTGCTGTACTGACCATGGAACCAAGCATGTCGATGGGGAACTGGTTACTTGTCACATTGACTGCGGGTGTGGGGGGCAGCTTGCTTTCAATTGGCTCTGCGGCAGGTGTCGCATTAATGGGAGCCGCGCGTGGACAATACACCTTCTTTGGCCACCTAAAGTGGGCTCCCGTCATCGCCTTGGGTTATGCCGCCAGTATTGCAGTGCATTTGTGGATGAATAGCGGTTTATTTACCTAAGCACCGCAACTCACGTTCTTCACTTGCTATGCGGCCTAACGGTCTGATGGGTGGTTAACGCCATCCATCACTTCGATAGTTCCCAATTCATATGGGTTGACGCCCTCTAAACAGCCGACATTGTAGCCGTATTCACTCGGGTCAGAGCGACGCTGATGGTGCGTATAGATACCGCATTCGCCACAGAAAAAGTGCTTCGCTGTGCGAGTGTTAAATTGATACAGCTTCAAAACATCTTCGCCTTGCACGATACGAATACCATTCAGAGGCACAGATGCCACAATCGCGCCGCGACGTCGACACATGGAGCAATCACATCGTCTCGGCTTCTCAATACCATTAGGTAATGCAAGTTCCAGTTCAACTTTTCCGCAGTGACAACTCAGTCGATGTAATGCGTTGATTTGGGTAGTGCCGACTTTCTTAATCATAACTTTTCCTTGTTGTTTTTCTACCTGTGTACATTATGTTAAACAGGCTAGCATCAGCACAATCTTGTCCAAAAACTCGACATTCATCACTTTTCGCGACATTTTATTGGCCGATTTGTTAGTTGCTGTTTTGGCAACTGTTTATCTCGCTGGATGGACGTGTTGTCTCCGGCGCGGTTTTTAAACCAAGGAAAAAATTTTATGGATAAAGATCATAGCCTAAGAGAGAACCTCTTGGCTCTGACGCTCGGCAGTGCGTTAGTGTCGCTTGGGGTAATATTTTTCAGCAAAGTAGGATTGCTCACCGGCGGTACGGCTGGTTTGGCGATCTTCCTTACCAAAGTGAGTGACTTCAGCTTTGGTCAGATATTTTTCGCTCTCAACCTCCCTTTTTATATTTTGTCTGTAATGCGCATGGGATGGCGCTTCACCATTAATACCTTCATTGCGGTCTCGATTGTTTCTTTTGCGGTCGATCATCTGCACCATGTGATTGAAATTTCACGAATCGAACCTTTCTATGCAGCACTTCTAGGTGGTGGGTTAATTGGAATAGGTATGTTGGTGATTTTCCGCCACAAGATGAGTTTAGGCGGTTTTAACATTTTAGCGTTGTACCTTCAGGAACGTTTTGGGATTCGAGCTGGTAAAGTTCAGATGGCACTCGATTGTGCCATCGTAGTGATATCGCTGTTCATTGTGGATGTGCACCTTATCGCTCTATCCGTCCTAGGTGCCGTGGCGACAAACTTGATTTTGGCGATGAACCATAAACCAGGACGATACCAGGCAAAAGCGCAAATAGCTTAATCAACATCGTGTAATGAGTGAACTTACAAAATATGAGCCCCGAGCCATTCGCTCGGGGCTTTTTTATTCAACGTTGAGATCATGTCAACGAACTCGTTGTGCAGTATTGCTGCATCCCCACATCCACTTGAGCTTTATATTTCTGGCTAAGATGGAAGTGCACTTGCATCAGCAAATCATGCGCATGGAACAGCTCAAACGCGTCACCACCATTTTGCTGACAAATGGCTTCGCAGTGCTCGGCATGCTGCTTGGCTTGTCCGGCTTCACCCGCTTTGAGTAAACTCATCGCTAAGCGATACTCAGCACGTTCTTCTTGCATCCAACCACCCGCCACTTTCCAGTAATCCAACGCGAGCTTCGCCGCTTCTAGCATCCTCGATTTTTCCACATCCGTGCGCTCAGCCAGCGCTTCATACTGGCACGCCAAGTTGTTTGCTGTGATTGCGATAGAGCGCGCTAGCGGCCCTTCAGCATCTTGTGGTGTCATACCTAGCGCGGCTTTCGCCAGCCATTGGCTCGCCAGTTCAAGCTGAGCAAGCGCAGAAAGTTCATTCGAAATCAAAGCGTAAACTCGTCGTTGGTCTTGCTCTTCCAATAATTCCATATTGACAGTGCCATCTACGAAGTAGCGCGCAACGGCAATATTGCGTTGCAATGCCGAACTCTCGGCAACCTTGCGTTCATCAAAGCGCTCTAAACAAGCAAGAAACGGTTCTGGACGCTGGAGGTGCCCAATCGCGGTGTGCAGCATCAATGCGAATATTCGCTCGATGTGGTTAACGTTTTCCACCTCACTCAGAGCCGTTTCCAATTGAGCATAAGTTTGTTCGGGCTGTGTTTCGTGATGCTGCCAACACTCACTCATGAATGCATCAAAATCCATTTTGAAAGGCATGTCCTTATTATCCTTTTTCTATTCGTATAACGAATATGAAACTCTACACTATCGTTTCCCCTGTGTAGCACGCTTGAATCGCCTCACTTAAAGCGGTGTACCTTGCTCCAACGCAAGTAAACGTTGCTTGCGCTCTACTCCACCAGCATACCCTGTCAATTTACCGCTTTTGCCAATAACGCGATGACAAGGCACCACGATAGAAATAGGATTTTTGCCGTTTGCCAACCCAACAGCGCGCACAGCTTTAGGGTTGCCAATCGCGTTGGCGAGATCTTGATAGCTCCACGTCTCGCCGTATGGAATGGTCGTTAGTGCCTGCCAAACTTGATTTTGAAAATCCGTGCCTGTAGCCGCCAAAGGCAGCTCAAATTCATTACGTAGGCCAGAAAAATATTCATTCAACTGGGTAACAGCTTGGCGCAAAACTGGGTGTTGAGCGTCTCGCGCTCCCAGTTCACTCGGCTTAGTGGTGCATGTTTCAAACCAAATGCCAAGCAAGCCCTCAGTGTTAGATTGGATGGTCACCGTTCCTAATGGGCTCGGCATTTCGGTATAAAATGTTTTCATGATTGATTCCATAAGTGAAACGTCGCGTAGCTTCCCCAAGGGGCCGCAGTGTGCGTATTCAGTGATGGGTAACGCTGCATCGCCTTTTTCACCACTAAGTCTTTATCTAAAAAGCAATCGGGGTGAGATTGCCCTCGCAGTTGAGCATAACTGACTGTCCAAGGTCCAATGCCTTTCAAAGCTAGCCACTGCTGGGGGTCGGCTTCTGAGTTGTCCTGCATGAACTGGGCGAAGCGCACTAGCGTCTCTTTACGGCTTTGCGGCATGCGCAAAAAGCTCACGTCGGTATTCGCTATCGCATCTGGTGTCGGGAAAAAGCGTTTTTCTGACTCTCCACTAAGTGTGGCCACCAATAAGTTAAGTTGACCAATCGCCGCTTTGACCGACACTTGTTGGCCTAAAATCGCTCGAACTCCAGCCTCCCATGCATTCCATACACCAGGAATCCGAATACCTTTACTCGACACAAGCCCCGGTGCAACATAATCCAAATGCTGCTCAACAGTACAAATATCGGCGTCGAGATCGAACATACGACGAATGTCAGACACCAAGTTTTGCAGCTTCGTTACATCTTCAATTTCAAACGCTAGCTCTAGGTACCCTTCACCTTTGGTTGCTTTAAACCACGCTTTACTGGTATCCAGACAAACATTGCGCTGGTAACTCTCATCACTCACCAGCTCAACCCCCTCAATCGCTCGTAAACGGTAAAAGTTCAACATGTGCTGCCAATTCAATTCACCTCGATAAGGCAAGGCAATTCGATTGCTACCCATACCGTCAAACTCTTTGCGACGGACTTGAGAAGGCGTCAATTTGAGATACTTTTGGAAAGCATCGTTAAAGCGGCGTGTACTGTTAAAACCAGACGCAAACCCCACTTCGGTGACCGACATAGAACTGGAATGAAGCAACTGTTTGGCGAACATTAATTGTTGATATTGCGCATACTGCTTGGGTGACATGCCTAGATACTGCTCAAACAACATACGTAAGTAACGATCCGAAATCCCAACACGCTCTGCTAGCTCAGACACCGAGTGGTGATGCAACTCCCCTCTATCAATTAACGAAATCGCTCGTTGAAAGGTCGTCTCGACACCTTTCCATGCCCAAGATCCAGGAGCGCTATCAGGTCGACAGCGTAAACACGGACGGTACCCTGCTTGAAGGGCTTGCGCTTTATCGGTGAAGTACTCTACATTTTCTTCTTTAGGTAAATTAGCCGGACAAATTGGGCGACAAAAGATCCCCGTTGTTTTCACAGCCACATAAAATCGCCCATCAAAGCGGCTGTCTCGCGCGACTCGAGCCTTATGACACTGCTCGAAAGTCAGTGAGGTATGGGGGTGAATAAACATAGTGCTTTCCTTGCTCATGCCTTTTGTCATTTATTGTTCATAGGCATCGTTCAATATAATGTTATTGTAGCTTGCTTAAGCGTCTACAATTAGCCATTTTCGGAACTCAATATTGAGATTTATTGGCATTAGCGCTTTTGTACACTAAAGTTAGATCCAGAACATCACAACAACGTCGGCTAAAGGGAATTGGCATGGACTTACACACTTGCGTAATTGTACTAAGAAACCAAAAGGTTATTACCAGTAAATCCGTAGATCATTCAATTGGAATTATCGAACGAGACTCAGATAACGAGATCTCAGAAATTCAAATTAATGCCACGGATGGGCGTAATATTCGAACCTATCACTACAACAATGTAGAGGAGTCACTAGAGAGCTTAATGAACCTCTGACGGTTTTCTTCGACACACCTTTCTCCCTTGTTAATAGCGAAAGCAATAGAGCACAGCAACCTGTGCTCTTTTTTTGTTTAACAGCAAAAATGTTTATCGAAAATAATGATGGAGCCTGATTTAAAACACGACAAAACTGGCATAAAAAAACTCATAAAAAATACTCAAGCAACTGATTAAAAATAACAAAAAACCATTATTCAATTTTTTAGAACGAGTTTATCAAAATACTCCCGTTATTTTTATTCTCACCGCCACCTAAACTGTTCTCAACAGCACGGGAGCACACGCTTCCCACTCATTGAAAAGAGTCAGAGGACAGAATCATGAAAGCACTATTACAGAAAATCACCACTTCAAACGCAGGTTACAGCGCACTATCACTTCGCATTCCAATCGGCATTATCTTTATGGCGCACGGCGCACAAAAACTGTTTGGTTGGTTTGGTGGCTATGGGTTAGAAGGTACAGGTCAGTGGATGGCATCCATCGGTTTAGGTCCTGGCGTGCTAATGGCATTCCTTGCTGGCAGCGCAGAGTTCTTTGGCGGCTTGTTCATTTTACTTGGTCTGCTAACTCGCCCATCAGCCGTTGCTTTAGCGTTCACGATGTTGGTAGCGATATTCTCTGTCCACTTTGAAAATGGCCTGTTCATGGCAAACAACGGTTACGAGTTTGGCTTAGCTTTACTGGCAGCAAGTGTTTCACTGGCGTTTTCTGGCGCAGGTAAGGTCGCGCTAGATAACTTCTTGCACAAAAAACTCTCTTAGGGAGGCCTTATGATTACGGTAAGACTTGCAGCAGACCGAGGTCGAGCAAACTTTGGCTGGCTTGATAGCAAACATACGTTTTCTTTCGGTAGCTATTACGATCCACAATATATGGGCTTTTCTGAGCTGAGAGTCATTAATGACGATGTAGTCCAACCTGGCGCAGGTTTTGATACACATGGCCATCTTGATATGGAGATCATCAGCTATGTGCTGGAAGGTGTTATCGCGCACAAAGACAGCGAAGGTAACGTGAAAACATTACCTGCCGGGGAATTCCAACTCATGTCGGCAGGGAAAGGGATTTACCACAGTGAGTACAATGCGTCGAACCGCGACACGCTGCGCTTCCTACAAATTTGGATTCAGCCAAATACATTTGGAACCAAACCAGGTTATCAGCAAAAAGACTTTGGTCGCACGCCTGGACTAACAACTATCGCGACTCCAACAGGAGAAAACGGTACGCTACTTATTAAGCAAGATGCCACATTACATCAGTTAATTCTTGAACCAAATAGCGAACTTAACTTTGAGATAGAATCGGGTAGAAACTTATTCGTTCACCAAGTAACGGGAAGCCTTAGCATCGACAATACCACCTTGACGGCGGGCGACGGCGCGAAGGTCGAACAGCAAAGTAAGGTTGTTTTACGCAATACATCAAACGAGAGCACAACCGCCCTGCTATTTGACTTGCCATAGCTATCGATTCATCGAGATAAAAAGAAAGCCGCCTGGATTTGCCAAGGCGGCTTTTTAATTTCTCTGACTTTTCACTCAACGCTATTCGTCGGAAGTGCCGGAACCAATTTGCTGAAAACTGTAAGCCGTCAGTGGATCAATCTCTTTGACAATTTCTTCCACTTGCTTAATCGCGTCTACAGACGAGCTAGCTTTACGATAGCTCAAATAGATAGGGCGACACCAATCTTCTACGCCAGACACCTTGTGAAGCTGCCCGTTAGCGATAAATGGCTCTACCAGAGAGATGGGTAAGTAAGCGGCACCGCCCTTCTCTAAAATAAAGTCCAATGCTATACGCGCTGTTGACGTGCGCAGATACGGAGCCGGGATCTTAGGGTGACGTTCAGAATGTTCTGATGAGAAGCGCGTTCCCCAATCCACATACACGTATTTGTTTTCAAAAACGGTGTCTAAAGAGTCTTTCTCAGTCGATACCAGAACGAGAACAACATCGGCCACTTTTTTGCAGTTAAGCTCATCAGCTTTGATTTGGTCGAACGCAAATGCCATATCTAACGTGCGCTCTAGCAAGCTGCGACTGAGCATTTCCCGCCCCATCACTTCAGCCATGAAGCCATAGCCTCCAAATGAATCCGTGACGACACTTAAACAGTTCTGCAAGTAGGCGTCCCAAATATTTGGCGTACCACCTAACGTTAATTGCAGCGCTTTACCATCTTCAAGCGATAACTCTAGCTTCGCTTGTTGCAATGTGGTGACCATCACCTCTGCATAACTGATTAAGCGCTCACCTGCAGAGGTCAACTTTATGTTATTTCGATCACGAATAAACAATTGCGTATCGAAGTAACTTTCCAATTGTTTGATACGTGCGCTCACTGCAGCTTGGGTAATATAAAGATTCTCAGCGGCGCGTCCGAAGTGACGAACCCTTGCCAGCTCTAAAAATGTTCGAAAGACTTTTACATCCATAAACCATCTCCTGGTTAATATAAAACCAGATTAACAACTAATTAAAATCATGACGACAAAAAAGTTTTGTTTTTCTTTTGTTAGCTTTACGCCTAATTTTCGCCGTAGTTCACTACATTCATCAATAACGGTTACAGAGGCTGTTGACATGTCTGACACTGAATTCCGTCATGGCAAAAAACGTTTTTACGACAACGTAAAATTCCCACGCGGCTTTGCAAAGTCTGGCGATTTTACTCTCTCGGAAGAGGAAATCCTAACAATTTATGGGGATACTATGCTTGGCTTAGAGTCAGGCGAATTAACACCTGAAAATAGCGAAGAGAAACACTTCATCAAGGTGCTAGAAAACCCAGGCAAAGCAAAAACAAAACTTGAGCGTACGTGGCTAAAGTACACCCAACTTGCTCGTGGTCGCAAGCGCTTCCACACGCTAAATGGTCGTAATAAGCCTGACGCGACAGAAGATTACATTGAAGAGAGTTTGGTCGAAGACGATTAATAACCAAATAAACTAATGCTCGCCTTTTTCTAGCAGTAGGTAGTAGGCGAAAGCTCGTTTGGTTTGACTGAGCGAGCAAAACAAGCTCATTTCTTCTCCTAAAGCCCAAGGGCGCGTTCTCCCAAGGGCTTTTTTAGTATTTAGTGCTGCCAGTCCTACTTTGCGAGCATCGCGATCTTTTTCAAAAAGCTCTCTTTCAAGTGCTCTTGGTCGTACTCCAATTGATAGGTAT
Source organism: Vibrio sp. JZG10 (assembly GCF_054064075.1). Lineage (NCBI taxonomy): Bacteria > Pseudomonadati > Pseudomonadota > Gammaproteobacteria > Vibrionales > Vibrionaceae > Vibrio > Vibrio sp. JZG10. The sequence continues at coordinate 39,549 of NZ_JBSUGE010000023.1, read as the reverse complement.
TGTGGAAGCCAACCTTTAGCTCAACACCATTCCCTCGTAAGAAAACGTTGTACCCGTCGTAATCGGAAAACGCTTCTACACCTTCATACATTTTGCCAAATTCGGTTGGTGTACCGTTGTTCATCACACATTCGTAAGCCTGTAGTACTTTGCTCGGATCTAACTCATTTTTCATACCGAATTCCTCACTGGTTTACACATTTCAATTATGGTTAAGGAATGAGCGTCGTGCCATGTCCATCCCATAATATTTGAAGTTCGTGTGCGGTTTCACACTCTGTAGGTTGTTAAAAAACAAGGTTAAGTGCGAAGACAGAACTTAATTTAGATCATAAATTTTATCTATCAATTCGTCAGTTTCATAATGCAATTTCTTTGTAAAAAATCGGCTTATAAAAGCATTTAGACATAAAAACTGTCGATAAAATCAACACCGGTTAAAGAAAAAGCAAAATTTTGACCTAAAACAATAGCAGTTCGTCATTACTTATTTTATAATGCGAATTAATGTTTCGGTACATCGTAAATTCCAATAACTAGGGGCACAAAATGAGACTTATCCCGTTAACTCGAGCAGCACAAGTAGGTAAGTGGGCAGCTGCGCATATCGCTAAGCGTATCAACGACTTTAAACCTACTGCTGAGCGTCCATTCGTTCTGGGTCTACCAACTGGTGGCACTCCTCTAGCAACCTACAAAGCCTTAATCGAGCTTTACCAAGCCGGCGAAGTGAGTTTCAAAAACGTCGTGACTTTCAACATGGATGAGTACATTGGCATCCCTGCGGATCACCCAGAGTCTTACCGCTCGTTCATGTACAACAACTTCTTTAATCACATTGATATCCAAGAAGAAAACATCAACCTACTGAACGGTAACACTGACGATCACGACGCAGAATGTAAGCGTTACGAAGACAAAATTAAGTCTTACGGCAAGATCAACCTGTTCATGGGCGGCGTGGGTAACGACGGTCACATCGCGTTCAACGAGCCAGCGTCATCTCTGTCTTCTCGTACTCGCATCAAGACACTGACTGAAGACACTCGCATTGCGAACTCTCGCTTCTTTGACGGCGATATCAACCAAGTGCCTAAATACGCACTGACTATCGGTGTGGGTACACTGCTAGACGCAGAAGAAGTGATGATTCTGGTAACAGGTCATAACAAAGCTCAAGCACTTGAAGCAGCAGTAGAAGGTTGTGTAAACCACCTATGGACGGTTTCTGCACTTCAACTTCACCCTAAAGCAGTGATCGTATGTGACGAGCCAGCTCAACAAGAACTGAAAGTGAAGACTGTGAAGTACTTCTCGGAGCTAGAAGCGGAAAACATCAAAGGTTTTTAATCCATAGGATGACAGCCTAGATGCACGCTAAAAATACGAAACCCGTGATTGATCACGGGTTTTTTCTTATCTGAACAGCGGGCTTAAGTCGTTAATAAGCTTTAATACCAAACTGACGAAGACGCTTAGGCAGCACTTCATCTAACTTGTCTAGTTCACTCGGTTTGACTTCGATAAGGTTGAAATGATGCTGCTCATAAACAGTACGAATGGTCTCACGGTCAGCCTCAGCCATCTCCCCAGTATCACTTCCCCAAAACTGTAAATAGACTTTACCGCCTGGCAAATAAAAATCACTGGTGACATCTTGGTCAATCGGCAGTTGACGCTCATAAGCGTGCACCACACCAGCCAAGTACAGCCAGTTGTCGATGAGCAACTCCCCCTTAGAGCGCACGTAATGCCCATCTAATGTTCGGTGTTTGGCTTCAAACTTTTGGCGAAAGCTTGAGTACGATTTATCCGTGGAGTGTGACTCCGCATCTTGCCCTAAAAAGTCAATGACAGACTGCTTAAGATGCTTATTACGCAGCACCACATCGTGCCATACGACAAAGGTATTTTGTGTCTCTTTATCGGTTCTTTGCTGGCCACCAGCGCGTATACCAGCTTCAGTGACACTCCAACCTTCTTCAGATTTGGCGATCCACCCCAACTCACTCAACAGTTGGTTCATGCGCTTCGCATTCAGTTTCAGCTTTTCACCCAGCAGCGTGGCGCTGTAGCTTTTGCCAGACGTCGCAGCAAGCTCGATGTGCAAGTTAGTCGGCCAAACAATGAACTGCCCAAATTTAGGATGATCAACATACTCACCACCAAACTTGGCGCCCTCTTCGGTCAAAATCCATTTCTCGTCTTGGCGAACGATGTAACCAGCGCGTTTGAGATCAGCAAACAGCAGCTTAGCCTCTATCTGACGCATTTTTGCCAGCGCCGACGTCGATATTTTTTCAGACACGATCATGCCTCCTGCTACTGTTTGAAATAAAATGATGACTTGGATATTAACGCATTGATTTCATTGCTTGAAGTAAGAATAGTTGGGATTTTCTATCCACAACAAAAAAAGGAGCACTCTGGCTCCTTTCTCAACATCGAATTGAATCGGCTTAATTATTCGCGAGTTTGGCAAACTTGCTGTAGGTACTGATTTTGCCATTGATGTACTCGATACCGCTGTGCACATTGTTTTCGGTGTGACCAACAATTTGGTATTCGACGATGAATTCACCGCTGATGACTTTAATAAACAAGAAGCCGTCGCTGACCTTCCATAAGCCCTGTAAGCCGCGCTCACTGAACAAGTCTTTTTCCACCAGCGTACCATTTGGTTTGAGCTCTAAAATCGATGAGAAACCGTCGACGTTCACTTTTACCCAAGGTTGTTGATGCACTTCGTAGCTGAGGATTTTGCGGCGTGTTTTCGCCCACTCACGCAGTTCTTGTTCTTGCGCTGGGGTGAGAATTGGCAGGTCTTCCATCTCTAATAGGGTGTGATGTTTTTCGTACCAGAAAAGTTGCAGCTGGAGTAATTTCATTCAGATTAACGGGGTTTCATAACGACAAAGCGCAACTTTGCGCCAACCCTGATGGTAAGTCAACCAATGAAACGAAAGAGTGCAGTTTTCACGAGGGTTAAAAACTGCACGTTCCCACGATGGGAAAACGGTGCCCAATAATGAGCACCGGAGCATGTATACCCAAGTGACTTCAAGATGCAGGATTCAGAACGAGTCACTGACTCAAGTTCAAGGAAAACGAAGCAGCGTAATAGAGAGCTATTTCCAAGTCGTTTGACGAAGAAATTGTTTCCGTGACTCGTTCCCGAAGGGCGAATTGCCTTGGCTTCCATACTTTGTTAACGATTTTTGATTTAGAACCACTAGATCTTCAAATCGTTGCCGCGTCTGCAAACCAAGTCACTTTCGCTGAACCACGCATCTCGAGGTTACTTGGGTATAACTGTTTATACAGTTAAGAGAGAATTATGCGGCAAACAACCTTGGTAACTCCGCATGATCACACGCTTGATTTAAGCGCTGCTGAGCGGTTTGAATGTGCGCACGCCAATGTTCATCTTGCGCCCACATCTCAATCACCAACGGAACTACGCAGTCTGTCTCTTTGAGTGTGCAGAAGATGGCATCGAAGTTCACTTCACCATCGCCAATCACGAGATCGCGAAACTGACCTTTGTATTCTGGCGTCACGCGATACGTGTCTTTAAGGTGGATTTGGGTAATGTGCGGCTTACTCAATTTTAGCTCGGTGCACACGTCGTAATTCCAACCCGAGATGTTGCCTACGTCTGGATAAGCAGTGAAATACGGCGAATTCACTTCGCGATTAAGCACCTCGAACTTACTCAATGAATTGAGGTAATCGGTGTCCATGATTTCAACAGCAAGCATCACACCTGCGCGCTCTGCCAGTTTCGCCGCTTCCTTCATACCTTCAATAAAACGCAAGTGGGTAGCACGGTTTGCTGGCTCGTAATACACATCGTAGCCAGCTAATTGAATGGTACGGACGCCAAGTTTGTATGCCAATGCGATCGCCTTTTCCATGTGCAGCACGGCTTGCTCTCGAATCTTCGGATCAGCCGAGCCAAACGGGAACTTGCGGTGCGCGCTCAAACACATCGACTGCAATGGCATGCCATAACGTTCGCACTGGTGACGCAGGGCGTAGATCGTCTCGTCGTCCCAATCTAAGCGGCTGCGGCGCTCGTCTGATTCATCCACCGAGATCTCAAGAAAGTCGAAGCCCAACTCTTTGGTCACAGTGAGCTTTTCTTCCCAACTCAACTCGTTCGGCAACGCTTTCTCATACAAGCCAACACGATGACGTTGTAGGTTCTGATACATGTCGCCCCCTAGTTCCAGTAACGGTCGATTTGCGCTTTCAATGCTTCTGCGGTCTCTTGTCCTCTGTCGCCCGCCAATGCGCGACCGGCGATAAAGGTTTTCGCTTTGATGCCTTCAAACAGGTAGATATCTTCTGGCACGATACCGCCCGTGATAGAGAGCTCGATACCTAACTCAGAGAGTTGACGCATCTTGCTGATGTCAGCGTCTGTCCAACCAATCCCTGCCAACTCTGCGTCGCGAGAACGGTGGTAAATCGCTTGAGTGATACCAAGATCCACCCACGCTTGCGCATCTTCCATCGTCCAGTTGCCGTAGATTTCGATTTGAATTTCGCCACTAAATTCATCCGCGACTTTTTTACACGCTTCGATGGTCGCAATATGCGCTGCGGCTGAAACCGTAATCCAGTCAGCGCCAGCTTCAAACGCCATGCGAGACAAAATCGCGCCGCCATCAGTGGTCTTCATATCGCACACTAGAATGTGGTCTGGGTGGTTCTTACGTAGCGTCGAGACCGCATTCATCCCTTCTGCAAACGCGAGAATGGTGCCCACTTCAATCACATCGACGTAGCTATGTACATTGCTTGCAACCGCCACGGCGTCAGTTAGGTTAGTTTGGTCTAGAGCGATTTGAATCATTGGTTTGGTCATGATGCTTATCCTTGAATTTTTTCACGTATCAGACGAGCTAAGCCGTCGTTATTGTTATCGGTTTCGCACACCAAACGGGCGCTTGAACGTACCGTCTCGTCTGCGTTATTCATGGCAACGCCTAATCCAGCGTAACGGAGCATGGAAATATCATTGTGGTTATCGCCCACGGCAATGACATGATTCGGGTGATAACCCAGCTCAGAAACGTATTCCGCCAGTCTTAAGCCTTTGCTGTTGCCTTTTGCTGCGAAGTCTATGCGATTCGACCACGAGCGTTCGCCGTTGAATTTCTCTTTCACCCATGGGTTTTCAATCAAGCGTTCTACCGAGCTTGGTAAACCTTCCACTACGAATTTCCACACGAACTCGGTATTGCGCACTTCTTCGCTGAACGAGTCGATTTTGTAGATCTTCGGTTGAAGGTGCTCAGGCGCGGTTTTCGCCCACTTTTCCAACGCTTCCATGTAGTGAATGGGGTTGTAGTTTGAGTACGTCATGGCATCGGTTACGTACATCACCATCTTGACCTGAAACTCCTTCGCCAAGGCGATGAACGTCAGCGCGTCTTCCTTATCGATGGAGTTGTGCTTGAGCACTCGGTCGTTGTGGTAGTCATAAACATAAGTGCCGTTGCAGCAGATGATAGGCGTGGTAAGACCCAACTCATCGTAATACGGACGTGCCGCAGTGTGATGGCGTCCGGTGACAATCACCACGTGACACTTCTGCTGCGCTTCTTGAATCGCTTTTTTCACCTCAGGGTGAATGCTGTGGTCATCAGTGAGGACGGTTCCGTCTAAATCTAAAGCAAGCACTTTGTACATGTCGTTACCTCTGCCCGTAGTAGGCGTTTTCACCGTGCTTACGCAGGTAGTGTTTGTCTGAAAGCTCAGGCTGAATCTTGATGCCGCTGTTGAGTGAACGCGTTGCTAATGCCATGGCAGAAATCTCTTCCAATACCACTGCGTTGTGCACGGCATCGTCAGCGTTGGTTCCCCAAGAGAAAGGCGCATGCCCTGCCACAATCACGCTTGGCACAGCCATTGGGTCGATGCGGCGTTGACGAAACTCTTCCACTATCACTAAGCCGGTGTTCTTTTCATACTCTTCCGCAATTTCACGTTGTGAGAGCTTACGAGTACACGGAATGTCGCCGTAGAAGTAGTCGGCATGAGTCGTGCCCAGCGCCGGAATATCGATCCCTGCTTGTGCCCAAATCGTTGCGCTGCGTGAGTGGGTGTGCACCACGCCGCCTACTTGTGGGAACGCTTTATAGATCTCAATGTGGGTCGCGGTATCGCTGGATGGATTCATGTTGCCTTCCACCACATTGCCGTCTAAGTCGACCACCACAATGTGCTCAGCGCGCATACCATCGTATTCCACCCCTGATGGTTTAATCGCAATCACGCCGCGCTCGCGGTCAATCTCAGATACATTGCCCCAGGTGAACGTCACCAAGCCGTATTTCGGCAGTTTGAGGTTGGCTTCGAGCACACGTTGTTTCAGTTCGCTGTACATGATTTCTCCTTAGGCGGTGACAGCCAGAGCTTCATCAATCACGTTGAATACATCGGTTTTGCTGCGGCAACGGCGAAGCTTGTCTAAATCCACGCCCGTTTCGCTGTCTTCATCATCCAACACTTGGGTCACTTCCATCAGACCTTCCATGTGCTCGTCTGAAGAGCTACCCGCTAGCGTGATCAACACATCAACTGGCTCATCTTCGCCTTCAAAGTAGATTGGCTCTTCTAACGTAACCAGTGCGAAGGCAGTACGAATTACGCCGTTTTCTGGGCGTGCATGTGGCAGTGCCAAGTTAGGCGCGATGCAGATGTAAGGACCCAACTCTTCCACGCTGCTGATGATGGCGTCATGGTAAGAAGGCTGAATCGCACCAGAGGCAATCAACATGTCCGTACCAATCTTGATGGCTTCACGCCAGTTAGAGGCTTTTGCTTGCAGTTTGATTGAGTTGTTGTCGATCAGTGATTGTTTTAATCCCATTGTTCTATCTCCAGTTTGGGTACCGTGACTTTGGCTGTCCGAAGCCCGGCACCACTGTTGTTATCCGCTGTTTGTTATTGGTTTCTTATCTCTTCATTGAGAGAAGTATTTGGTCATGCTGTTTTATTTTGCTGGTACAAAGTTTTTATTGATGATGTCGAGTAGCTCGTCCCCGAAGGAGTTAGGGTTAAGCATGTTTTGCACCCCGAGTACAAACTTGCCTTCGCCTGGCTCCATCTCCGCAGATAGGTGCTTCGACGATACGATGATGTCTGTGCTCGCAAGCTTTGACTTGTAGTCCGACACTGCGCATGAGTCCATCACGTGAGGAATGCCTTTCTTCTCTAGGTATTTACCGATCTTCATTTTCATCATCATTGATGAACCTTGACCGTTACCACATACCGCTAGGATGCTTACTGGGCGCAGACCGTCGCTCGCTTTGATTGCTTGCTCTACCGCTTCAATCACTTCTGGCTCTTCACTGATTTCTACTGTGCCTTGCGCGTCTTCTTCAGCACGTAGCTTGCGAGAAGCGAAGAACATGTAAACCAGAGACAGACCAACAAGAACGAAGAAGAACATTTTCGATGCAGACAGACCTTGCATGATTGGTGGGAATACAAGCGCCCAGTCCGCCATGCCCATCCAGCCGTTGAATTCTGTGCCGTGTTGGCTAAACAGGTGGATAGCCCAAGCAGAACCTAGTACCTCGATGATGCCCATCACGAAACAGATCTTCATCACCGCTTTCCAGCCACCGAAATGGTTAGCAAATACGCCGATGGTCGCGTTAGAGAAGAACATTGGAATGAAGCCAGGGATGATCATGATTGGCGCATCGAATGCCAACATCGCCAGTACTGCTGCGAACTGACCCAGCGCACCCCACATGAAACCAAATACCATTGCGTTTGGAGAGAATGCGTAGATAGCCGCACAGTCAATCGCCAGTACCGCATTTGGAATCACACGCTCAGAGATGCCTTTGAACGCTTCAGACAGCTCAGCAACGAACATACGCACACCAGCTACAATCACCTGAATCGCTACAGCGAACTTCAGACCCGTTTCTAGGATGTAGATAGTCCAGTGTGTGGTGCCCGCCATTTCTTGAAGGTTATCAAGACCGAATGAAAGCAGAATGATGCCGAAGAACACCGTCATCACGATCGCCGTTGCTGCGATGCTGTCGTGGAAGATGTGTAGCCATTTAGGCAGTTCTAGGTGGTCAACGCTGTCGTTCTTATCACCCAGTTTTGGGGCTACTTTTGTTGCAATCCAAGACGCGACCTGTTGTTGGTGACCAATAGAGAAACCCGCCCCGCCGGTGACTTCTTCGGTTGGCTTGAACATGATGTTGGAGGAGATACCCCAGTACAGCGCCATTAACACCGCAGAGTAAATGATGGTTTCCCACATGCTTGCACCAAGCACAAAGTAGAACACCGCAATCAGACCTGCTTGCTGGAACATGATGTGACCAGTCAGCATGATGGTGCGGATACCCGTGTAGCGGCGGAACAGTACCAAGAGGATGTTGATACCTAATGCCAATAGAACGGCGTAACCCACCCAAGAGTAGTTATCGCCCATTGCTTCCATGGTAGACATCATGGAGGTGTAAGGGTCAATGACCGAACCAGTTAGCCCGTGGTATTCAGAAAGTTTGGAAATCACAGGTTTGAAGCCAGCCACTAGGGTGCCCGCACCCACTTGAACCAGCATGAAACCCACGATCGTTTTGATAGAACCTTTAATGATGGTGGTGGCGTCTCTTCTCAGCAACCAATAGCCAATGCATGTTACCAAACCCAGTAGTAGTGGGGCTTTGGTCATAACTTGGCTGTAAAAAATATAGAAGATGTCGTACAAGAACTCCATATCTTTACCCCTAGAGTGTTTTTTATTTGTAATCGTATGTAGGTCAGAGTGATTCCATCTGATGTCGCAGAATCTACTCAGTTTTTGCTCACGAAATAAACTCTAACAATCAAAAGTAATCACGCAATGCTCATTTGTGATTATTTTGATATTTATCAATTTTGCCCTCCAAAAAACCCTACAAATGGTAAGCGGATCACACACAAAAATTAAATTGCCAATAAATACAATAACTTATAAATTCTTGTGATGAAGTTCAGATTTTCATCAGTCTTGAATTTGACAATCAAGAGCGTGATTAATAGAATCAAAACAAATCACAAGTAATCACCAAATAATCACTAGATACACATTTCGGTGAATTTGAATCAAATAGGGTGATGGGTATGAATGAAGTACAAAGACACAATGGCATTCTGTCTTTATTAGAAGAAAATCAGACGATTAACGTCTCACATATTATTGAGAGTTTTAACGTCTCTCCAGCTACGGCTCGCCGTGATATCTCTAAGCTGGATGAACTAGGCAAACTGCGCAAAGTACGCAACGGTGCAGAACGCGTCGAAGCAGAAAAGAAAAAATGGTCACCGCTGAACATCAACAGCACTGAGCATTACGAAGAAAAGTCCTTGATTGCGATGCAAGCCGCTGAGCTTTGCCAGCCTGGCGACAGCGTGGTCATCAACTGCGGTTCGACCGCTTTCCTACTTGGGCAAAAGTTGTGTGGGCAAGACGTGCAGATCGTCACCAACTACTTCCCATTGGCAAGCTACCTGATCAATGAAGACCATGACGATGTGATCATCATTGGCGGTCAATACAACCGTTCACAAAAACTGTTCCTCAATCCGGCGCCCAACTCGCTTGGCAGTTACGCAGGCAATTGGATGTTCACCTCGGGGAAAGGGTTAACCGAAGCCGGACTCTACAAAGCCGACATGTTAACCGCGGTGGCAGAGCAGCAAATGCTTGAGCAAATCGACAAGCTCGTCGTCGTGGTAGACAGCTCCAAAGTGGGTCACAGAACGGGCATGTTGTTCTGTCCTACCGAGAAAATCGACATTCTGATCACTGGCAAAAACGCCAACCCAGAGGTCATCAAAGCGATAGAAGCAAAAGGGACACAGGTCATTCTGGTCTAACGCGCCCTAGCCTCTTTCTCAAATAAATAAAAATAATTCAGCTCAGTGCCTTAACTACAAATTTAGGCGCTCGGCTCCCTACATCCCAAATTTAATAAAAATTGTGAAACAAAAAGGTGTTGCTATGAGTAAAGTAAATGAAATCACTCGTGAATCTTGGATCCTAAATACATTCCCTGAGTGGGGGACCTGGTTAAACGAAGAGATCGAAAATACGGTGGTAGAACCAAATACATTCTCGATGTGGTGGCTAGGTTGTACAGGTATCTGGTTGAAGAGTGAGGGCAACACCAACATCTCTATCGACTTCTGGTGTGGTACGGGCAAAAAGACGCAAAAAAACGCCTTCATGAAGAACCAGCACCAAATGATGCGTATGGGCGGTGTCGAAGCGCTGCAACCAAACCTACGTACTGCTATCTTCCCGCTTGACCCGTTTGCTATCAAAGAGATCGACGCTGTGATGGCATCCCATGACCACGCAGACCATATCGACGTGAACGTCGCGGCGGCGGTACTGCAAAACTGCGGTGACCACGTGAAGTTCATCGGTCCACAAGCGTGTGTCGATTTATGGATGGGTTGGGGCGTACCAGAAGAGCGTTGTGTTGTCGCGAAAGTGGGCGATGTGCTTGAAGTCGGCGACATGAAGATCCGCGTACTGGATTCATTCGACCGTACTGCACTTGTCACGCTGCCAGAGGGTACTTCTTCTTACGATAAAGAAATCCTCGACGGCATGGACAAACGCGCAGTGAACTACCTGATTGAAACTTCAGGCGGCTCGGTTTACCACTCTGGTGACTCGCACTACTCTAACTACTACGCAGCACACGGCAACGAATACCAAATTGACGTGGCACTGTTGTCGTTTGGTGAAAACCCACGCGGCGTGACTGACAAGATGACGTCTTCTGACATCCTACGTGCAGCAGAATCATTGAATTGTGATGTCGTTATGCCATTCCACCACGATATTTGGGCGAACTTCCAAAACGACCCACGCGAAATCGAAGTGTTGTGGAACATGAAGAAAGACCGTCTGCAATACAAGTTCGCACCGTTCTTCTGGCAAGTCGGAGGCAAATACACCTTCCCTACCGATAAAGGTCGCATGCACTACCAACACTTCCGTGGCTTTAGCGACATCTTCAAAAACGAACCAGAACTGCCATACAAAGCGTTCTTGTAATTCCATCGTAACGTCCGTTTGGCAGGAATAAAAAAGGTTCATCGCGGATAAGCGGGAAGTGAAACAAAAACGGTAGTAAGTGATAGAGTTTTATCGCCAAACAAAACCTACACAAACTACCGTTTTCATGTCGAATCATACTTTCCTATCTTCATTCTGGGAAGGCTTTCATATAGTAAAGTCTCATCAGACTGCGTCATTAATAAAGCTCACTCTCAAAGCTAACTCTATCGCTAAGTGTCCGCGCGGACTTAAAGCTCAAGCCATACATGAGTATCAATGGCGTAACGTGAAGGAAGCCACACTGTTAGGAACTCCCGTTGAGCTGTCCGTTCAAACCCGACGCATCAAGTTTAGTCACTGCGGCATTAAAACAGAACGACTATCTTGGCTGGAACCTTATGCTCGTATCACTAACCGCCTACGAAGCTATATAGAACAGTTGTTACCTCTGCTACCAATTAAACATATAGCCCAAGTGACAGGCGTTCATTGGCACACAATCAAAGAGATAGATAAGCGTCGACTTCAACAAGTAGTACCGCAAGTTAAATGGAGTGAACTAAGGCAACTCGTCATGGACGAGTTCGCCATTTTTAAAGGGCACCGTTACGCGACGGTCATAGCAGATGCAAAAAGTCATCAGGTTATCTGGATAGGACTAGGTCGTAGCCGCAAGGATATTCGACCGTTCTCTGAACTGCTAGATGAGCATGGTAAAAATATCGAAGCTGTAGCAATGATATGAATACGGCTTTTGACCTTGAAGTCCAAGAGCACTGCCCAAATGCTCGCATCGTTTACGACTTGTTCTACGTTGTTGCTAAGTTTGGTCGTGAAGTGATGGATAGAGTCAGAGTCGACCAAGCCAATAAGCTAAAACAGGATAAAAAAGCAAGGCAATGGGTCAAGCGTTCGCGCTGGGTGTTATTGAAAAATAAGGATAATTTAAATACACAACAGGAAAGCTATCTCACAGAAATATTGAATATGAATCAGGACTTGATGACAACCTACTTACTGGGTGCGCAATTAAAGGAACTGTGGTGTTGCGGCTCTGAACTTCAGGCTAAAAACTTATGGCAGGTATGGTGGGAGCAAGTGAATGAGAGTGGAATTAAGCCGTTAAAAGAGTTCGCTCGAAAACTCCGTCCATATCTTCATGGGATTACTGCTTCAGCAAGCTACCCGCTGAATACCTGTACGCTTGAAGGGATAAATAACAAGATAAAATTAATCAAGCGGATGGGATATGGCTATCGAGATACAGATTACTTCTTCTTAAAAATAAAAGCGGCTTTCCCCGGAAAGCCGCGATGAACCATAAAAAAGCCCGTCGCGATGATGGGTGCGACGGGCAATTAGCTAGAGTCTTATAAGGAGAAAAGGAAATTACTGATGATAAATGTCCGACGATTTCGCATCAGTAACGTCCTCAACAAACCGAATATTAGTCATTGATAAATTTAAAGGACATGGCTCATTCCAGTAATCTAAATTGTTGATGCCTATTGCTCTACGCCGATCAAAAAAGCCAGCCTCTCGGGACTGGCTTTGTTATGTTAAGTTGAAAGAAGCGGGGGCTATTTAATAAAAGCAATGCTGCCTTGCAAAATCACTAAGTTCACAATGTCGATGAAGAATGCACCGACAATTGGTACTACCATAAATGCTTGTGGTGATGGACCATAACGACTCACGATAGAGCCCATATTCATGACCGCAGTCGGTGTAGCACCTAACCCAAAACCGCAATGTCCGCTAGCGATCACCGCCGCATCGTAATTACTGCCCATCATGCGGAATGTTACGTAGTAAGTGAACATCGCCAACACTGCCGACTGAATAGCAAGAATAATAAGGAATGGGATCGCAAGATCGAAAATATTCCACAATTTCAAGCTCATCAGAGCCATGGCAAGGAACAGCGATAGCGAAACCGTACCAAGAATATCAACGGTTTCTAAATCAACCTTGCGCACCTTGGTCACTTCCATGATGTTGGTGATGACAACACCAATAAACAGCGCATAAACAAAATCTGGGATCATCAACCACTTGATGCCAAAACTGCTCACCCAACTCTCCAGATAGCTCGCGCCTGTCACGCAAAGCAAAATAATGGATAAGCTTTCTACAACTCTTTTCGCCGTGACACGATCTTCTTCATGTTCGTTATAGGTCACCAATTCAGGGAAACTCTGATGGCTTTGGTTGGTGCGTCCGTATTCCGATTCTAAGTTGTGCTTGTTGAGTAACTTTTGCGCGACAGGGCTGCCAATAATCCCGCCCATGACCAAGCCAAACGTAGCAGAAGCCATCGCCACTTCTAGGACATTGTGCAAACCATACATTTCTTGAAAAGTTTGCGACCACGCCGCACCAGTTCCATGTCCGCCAGAAAGCGTAATAGAGCCGGCGATCAACCCCATGAGTGGATCTAACCCCAATGCGGTAGCTAAGGATACGCCGACCGCATTTTGGATAAGAATGTAGACCGATGCCACAACAAGGAAGATGAAAACCTTCGCACCGCCTTTAATAAGTTGGGTGTAATTTGCCGCTAAGCCAACCGTCGCAAAAAACATCAGCATAAAGGTGTTTTGCAGTGGTAAATCAAATGATACATCCACACCATTTAAGTGCATCGTCGTGATCACGCAAGCCACCACTAGACCACCAACAATTGGCTCTGGGATATTGAATTTCTTTAAGGTTGGTAATTTGGTGTTAATGAACTGCCCTAAAAATAACACGCAAATTGCGACGAGAAACGACTCTTGTGGGCCGATAGATATTACCTGATTCATGAGACCTCTTTACTCTCCTCTTTCTCATTCATTGAGCAAGCGCCCAACGTGAGATAGGTGCCTAAGTCAATCAGATTGCCTCTCGAACCTTTTGTTTTCTAGGGTGTATTTGCCATCAATTCTCATCAAGTAAGAAATGGATGCGCCCAAAATCTCACTGATTATCATTAGATGAGAATACCAATACCAAGCTGGTGGTAAATGCCTTGATTGGATTAGAAAAATAACACTTCTCAACTTATGAGAAGTGTTTAATTTATGCTCATAACAAAGTATTCAAATTAGCTATCACATAGGTAGATATTTAGGAAAAGCGAAGGCTGGAACATACGCTTAATTTTAAATTATTACTTTCTCTCTGGCACACTAGGTGTTATACCTATATATAACACCATTTCAGCCAAGAGATTCACTCATGACCAATTGGCATGATCGCCAACCGATTTTTCGACAGTTGGCTGACCAGATCACTCAACAAATACTGCAAGGTATCTGGCAAGAAGGCGATGCTCTGCCCTCCGTTCGTAGCATCTCTGCGGATATGAAAATTAACCACCTCACCGTCATGAAAGGCTATCAATTGCTTGTTGATGAGGGATTAGTGGAGAAAAAACGCGGTCAAGGTATGTTTGTCGCTTCAGGGGCAAAGCTCAAATTGCTCGCAGACGAGAAGGCACGTTTTCTTCAACAACAAATTCCGCAGATAGCCGACACAATACAGCGTCTGGATATGTCACTCGACGAATTCATTCAACAACTAAAACCACACTTGAAAGGTGACCAATGAGCGCATTAGTCAGTGTAAACAACGTCTCCAAGCAATATCAGCAACAAGGAGAAGCACTGCATGAAGTGAGTTTCGACCTACATGCAGGACAAGTACTTGGCTTACTCGGCCATAATGGCGCAGGTAAATCAACGCTTATTAATGCCCTACTCGGCGCACATGAATATCAAGGCACTGTTCGTATCAACGGATTTGAACCCATTATGCAACGCGACAAAATAATGCAGAGCTTGTCCTACATCTCGGATGTGAACGTTCTGCCAGATTGGATGACTGTCGCTCAACTGCTTAACTATACCGAAGGCGTGCATCCAGGGTTCAATCGCGTCCAAGCAGATACGCTGCTTCGTCAAACGGACATCAAACCTCGTGCGCGCATCAAATCTTTATCCAAAGGGATGAAGGTGCAATTGCACCTCGCGATTGTAATCGCGACTAACACCCAAATCCTCATATTGGATGAACCGACACTCGGGTTAGATCTCGTGTATCGTGATACGTTTTATCGTCACTTATTGGAATGGTTTCACGACGGCGAGCGCGTGTTGATCATCGCCAGTCATGAAGTATCAGAGATTGAGCACTTACTGACTGATGTGCTGATTCTCAAGCATGGCCGCCCTGTACTACAAACCTCGATGGACAGTATCAGTGAAGACTACTTTATCCTTGAGGCCAGCGACGAATACCGCACACAAATTGAAGCGATGAACCCACTCTCGTCACAAAAAGGGCTCGGTTCAACGAAATGGTTACTCACTGCCCAGTATGCCCAACAAGCAGAAACAATGGGGACCATCCATGGGGTGAAGTTAGCGGATCTATTTTTAGCATTGCAGAAGGAGGCAGCGTAATGCGTTCAGTTGTCGCGATGTTGCAAAAAGAGTGGTTAGAAAACCCTCTTGTTTTACGTATTCCACTGTTTGTGTTGGCGTGTGGAGTTATTCTCTTTGTCAGTTTAATGAGTAACGACACTCTACAACACAATATGTTTTTCCAAATGAGCTTTGGTGGCGATGTCAGTGACATTCATAAAGAGCTTGGTGATGACGTCAATATGTTGATTACCGGAGGAGCAGGACTGCTGTCTATCTTGTTAGCCGTTCAATACTTCCCAAGAACGCTACGCAAAGAGCGTGCGGAGGGCAGTATTATGTTTTGGCGTAGTATGCCGGTCAGCGATATAAAAACTCACTTAGTGAAGCTAGGGTTTGGCTTATTGGTGATTCCGCTCGTTTGCTCGGCGCTTGTGCTCGCAGCAGATTTGATGCTGTGGTTGCTGAACATCTCTACCGATCACCAATTGGCTTTATTGTACCGCCAAGCCTCGTTAGGTTACGTGCTGCTGCATTGGGGAGAGTTTTTAATCAGAATGTTGTTCGCCGGTATTCTACTGTTACCGTTGGCATTAACCGCAATGGCTATTTCTCAGAAAGTGAATTCACCACTGGTCATTTTGTTTATCGCCATTTATGCGCTGCGCTGGATGCCAATCGCACTATTTGGCTATTACGGCCTAGATCAGTTCTTCTCCGAAGTGCTTTACCTTCCACTGCACGCCATTGTTGCACCAAGCCCATTTAATGCAATTCCTCAAGCGGGTTGGTTAAACGTTGGCATTTACGCTTTCATCGGCGTTCTTGGTTGGACAGCTAGTCTCAAGTTCAGCCGAACCATTCAATAATCCGTCGTTCGATAAACGGCCAAAATCGAGCCATAAAAAAACGGTCACAACCTGTGTTGTGACCGTTTTTATTTCGACCTCAGGAGATCATGAACTTAAATTTAACCAAGGAATGAAATGTAACCTTGTAAAATGATTAAGTTAACGATGTCGATAAAGAAAGCCCCCACAATTGGCACCACCATAAATGCCTGCGGCGACGGGCCAAATCGGTTAACGATAGAGCCCATGTTCATCACGGCTGTTGGGGTTGCCCCCAAGCCAAAACCACAGTGACCACCCGCAATAACCGCAGCGTCGTAATTGCGTCCCATCACTTTGAACGTGACGTAGTAAGTGAAGATAGCTAAGACCACAGACTGCACAGCCAAAATGACCAAGAATGGAATCGCTAAGTCAAAGATATTCCATAACTTCAAGCTCATTAATGCCATCGCCAAGAACAATGACAAAGAAACGGTACCGAGCATATCGACGGTTTCTGCGTCTAACTTACGAAGCTTGGTCACCTCTAAGAAGTTCGTGATGATCACACCAATGAACAGCGCATATACAAAGTCTGGAATCATCAACCATGAGATTTCATACGTGCTAACCCATTGCTCAACATACTTCGCCCCCGTAACACAGATCAGTAGGAAGAAGAGTTTCTCCACCACTTTTTTCGCCGTTACTTTATCTTCTTCGTATTCGTTGTAGGTCACCAACTCAGGGAATTTTTCGTGAGTTTTGGCATCTCGACCACCACGACCATACTCCGATTCAATGCTGTTTTTTTCTACGAGGCGCTGTGCCACTGGACTACCAATGATACCGCCGATGATCAAACCAAAAGTGGCTGATGCCATCGCTATTTCCAAAACGTTATCCAATCCATACACGTCTTGGAAGGTTTGTGACCACGCTGCACCTGTACCATGGCCACCAGACAGAGTAATCGAGCCAGCAATTAACCCCATCAAAGGATCTAAACCGAGCGCCGCCGCGAGTGAAACGCCAACGCCGTTTTGTATGATGATGTAAAACGATGCGACAGCTAAGAAGATAAAAACCTTCGCACCTCCTTTCATCAACTGAGTGTAATTTGCGGCCAAACCAACCGTCGCAAAAAACATTAACATAAACGTATTTTGTAACGGCAAATCGAACTCCAAGTCGATGCCGTTGAAATGAAGAGCAGTAATCATGCAGGCCACAATAAGGCCACCTACAATCGGCTCAGGTATGTTGAACTTCTTTAAAATCGGTAGCTTAGCATTAATAAAATGCCCCAGGAAAAGCACACTGATTGCGACCAAGAAGGACTCCAGTGCACCTACAGATATTAAATGATTCATATCGCCTCTTATTATTGTTCTCTTCATCCTCCGTAATGATCGAGTGTTAATTTAACCTTCATTCAATAGCAAATGTTCTCGCTTTACTGTTTCGAAAATACTCAAAAGTTGGTGTAGATGCGCCTTAGGCTAGTTTAAGGGACGCTCCTTTAGCGATGTGTCAGTTTTCCGCTGTTAGCAAGCCCTTAAATGTGAAAGGAGCCGATATAGCTCCTTCAAATGCCCCCTCGCAATACCTGTGCGTTACTGCTTGGGGTATAGTGTTGTGAGTAAATTCTGGGTGACACTTTCTGAACCACATTGGGCTCCCTTACTTAAACAGAATGTGTCAATTACTATCAAACAAAGTTCCTTCCCGTTGTAACCTCTAAACGCCGAGATCGCGTTCAAAACAATTGGGTTTGCTTGTTCCTGTCGTAGTTTTTTAACTCTGGCTCATGGTGTGTAAACGAGCCGAATCCAAGGAAACTCTCAAGCTGCAACAAACGTTTTCGTCACAACGGAGCCGGATTATAACATATTGCTGATAATTTTCTTCAATTCAGTGACATTCACCAATCCCATGGTTTCATTCCATAATGATTAACTGCTGAATAGCATTTTTACAGACAAAAGAGCAAAGCCAATTCAGCTTAGCCTCACCAAAAAATAAACCTTAAAAGCCAATCACTTATCTATCGTCTCCTGAATAAAACGTGTTTTGATAGGCTTTTTGGAGGGCCCAGCAACCAAAATGTACGGTGTTGTCATGGTAGTCTTTCGAGGCTAACTACCCGATTCTGGGTGATAAAAACAATCCCAGTTATGAATCACACAAAAACATGTATAATTTTTATGTAAGTTATTCAAATAACAAGAGCCCTACATGAAAATTCATTCGCTTTTCCCTGTGCTATTACTCTGTGCCATCTCATCTGCCACTGCAGCGGAAAATATCCGTATTGAATATTCTCCCGTGGAAACAACCCATGAAAACATCGCCCTGCAATCTATCCAAAACAGCGATGTAAACCCAATTTTTCTTGAGCTATCTCAGATCCACTTTCCATTTCGCAAACCACTCACACTGATTTACGGCGGAGAAGATGGCCCAATGTACGATCCCGATACGCACACGATACACATTCCTTACACTTTTTATTTGGAATCACTCAATTACTTCTCCAATAACCAGTATGAAGAACGCCTTGGAAAATCCCCAAAAACAGGGGCGTTAGATACGTTATTACACACCTTGCTGCATGAAGCCGGGCATGCTTACATCGAAGATCAAAATATCCCTGTTCTCGGAAAAGAAGAAGATGCCGTCGATAATTTTGCCACGATCTTAATGATTGACTTCCTAGAAGATGGCGCAGAGATGGCCATTAGCGCCGCCGACATGTTCGCATTTGAGTCTGATGACAGACCGGACTACTACGACTTCGGTGAGTACATTGATGAGCACAGTTTTGATTTGCAACGCTACTTCTCTACCTTATGTTTGGTGTACGGCAGTGATCCGGAACAGTACAAGTCGCTTCTCGATGAAGTTGAAAAAGACTACCTACGAGATCGCAAAGACTTTTGCCAATACAACTACGAGAACATACGCACGAATTGGAACCACTACCTGCAACATAATGAACCAAAAGAAAAATCGCCACGTAGAATTCAGTAAGACAAATCAAGTAAGACGATCGCAATGACAAAACTCACCATATTTTATGACGGAACTTGCCCACTGTGCGCCAAAGAAATGCACGCACTTAAGCGACGAGATGTAAAACAAGCGATAAAAATCGTCGATATCTACAGCGATGACTTTTCTGATTACCCACAGATAGACGCACAAAAAGCCAATACGATTTTGCATGCGCTGAATGACAATAATGAACTGATACTTGGTCTTGATGTGACTCACCGAGCATGGTAGTTGGTCGGACGAGGTTGGCTATATGCACCACTACGTTGGCCATTATTCAAACCAATTGCCGACTGGCTTTACCTGCGCTTTGCCAACAATAGGTATCGTGTCTCATACTGGCTTACTGGTAGCTCCCGCTGCAACTCGGGCCAATGCTCTCGCTAATTGTGATCCTGCTTAAAAATGTGAGTCTCTCTCGTCCACGATCACCAACTTCCTGTACTTCTCACCCGCCAACTCGGTTAATCTGCAATCAGTACAAAAATAATTATTAACACTTTTATTTGGTAAAGCTATTGAAGTTTACCAGTTTGTAACGCTGCGCCGAGACGTAAGGAAGTACCTATGAATCTAACGATAAGAAAGCGACTTTATATTCTTTCCATCATTCCCGTGTTAACGATTGCTTTGGGTATGATGTGGTTTACCTACCTCCAAACCAGTACCTACAACCAACAACAAATCAATCATACGCACACGACGATGATGGCGATGAAGAAAGCGGAACTGAAAAACTATGTGCAGATGGCTCATTCCGCACTCAAACCATTATTGGATCGTAATGCCTCATTGCAAGAAGCCATTCCAGTGCTCAAAGAGCTAGAGTTCGGCCAATCAGGTTATATTTTTGCGTACGACTCAAAAGGTGTGCGTGTTGTTGTCGGAAAAAACAACAAAGGGGTTGGAGAAAACTTCTATAACCTTCAAGACAAAAAAGGCAACTACCTGATCCAAGACCTGTTGAAAAACGCCAAAACGGGTGACTTCACAACCTACTACTTCCCTAAGTTAGGGCAAACCGAAGCATTACCAAAACTCAGCTACTCCATGTTCATTCCCAAGTGGGATATTATGATTGGCACAGGTTTTTATACTGATGACATCGATGCGATCATTACAGAGATGGAAAACACAGCAAACAATGAGCTAAACAATACCTTAGCCGCTATTGCTATGTTTTGTGTCTCTATTGCCGTTGTCGTGGCCATTTTTGCCGTACTCGTCAACCGTAGCATTATGCGCCCTATCGAACAGTTTGACAGCTCAATCCAATCTTTCGCGCAAGGTGACGCCGACTTAACCGCGCGTATGGAAGAATCTAGCGTGCCAGAATTTAAGCAGCTCGCGCATAACTTCAATATCTTCGTTGAGAGCTTGCAAGGAATTATTAAGAGCGTCAGCCATGTCGGACAAGAGGTAGTATCAGAAACGAACAACATGTCTCAACGCGCCTCACAAGTGGATGAATTGGCTTCTGGTCAACGTGAGGAAACGGAACAAGTCGCGACAGCAATGACAGAAATGACGGCCACCGCTCACGAGATCTCTGGCAACGCAAACCAAGCCGCCGATTCCGCTAAAAACGCCGATGACAACGCACAACAAGCGAAGCTCATCGTAGACTCCGCCGCTAACTCCGTTGAAGCGCTAGCGAATGAGGTATCTGAAGCAAGCACTGTAATTTCACGTCTAGAGAGTGACGTGCAGAACATCTCATCCTCACTTGAAGTCATCCAAGATATTGCTGAACAAACCAACTTGCTTGCGCTAAATGCCGCCATTGAAGCGGCACGAGCAGGCGACCAAGGACGCGGATTCGCAGTTGTTGCGGATGAAGTGCGTAAGCTTGCAAGCCGCACTCAGGACAGCACAGGTGACATTCACAAGATGATCGATCAACTTAAAGCAGGATCGGATGCCGCAGTAAAAGCGATGGAATCTAGCCAAGCACGTGGCGAAGCGACAGTAGAAGAAGCACGTGCTGCATCGGTTGCGCTGCAAGATATTCAAGCAGCGATTGCGAATATCATGGACATGAACACGCTGATCGCTACCGCGACCGAAGAGCAAAGCCAAGTTGGACAAGAGATTTCACAACGCATCGAAGTCATTTCTCAGCAAAGTAGTCAATCGGCGCACCTTGCCAATCAAAATCGCTCGGGCAGCCAAAACCTCAATCACAAAGCCAACGAGCTTTACGACTTGGTGGGACGCTTCACGGTTTAACTTCCTTAACCATACTTAATAGTAGAAACAGCGACGCCTTAACGTCGCTGTTTTTATTTCTGCTATCCTCAAGCGACTTAGCTATAATGCCGCCAACTAAGCACCCATAAGGGCAAAACCAGATGATTATCATGACCACCAATTTCGGTGACATCGAAATTGAACTGAATCTAGAACGAGCGCCAGTTAGCTCAAAGAACTTCAAAAAATACTGTGAAGATGGCTTCTACGACGGCACCATTTTCCACCGCGTTATCGATGGCTTTATGATCCAAGGTGGCGGTCACACCGAAGACATGGCAGAAAAGCCAACGCGCGCCCCAATCGCAAACGAAGCAAACCGTGGTCTAAAGAACCTTGTTGGCACTATCGCAATGGCGCGTACCGATGCACCGCACTCTGCAACGGCACAGTTCTTCATTAACTTGGAAGACAACGATTTCCTAGACCATACCGCAACCACCAACCTAGGCTGGGGTTACGCGGTGTTTGGTAAAGTGACCGCGGGTATGGATGTCGTAAACCGCATTGCGAAAGTGAAAACAACTTCTAAGCTTGGTCATGATGATGTGCCATGCGATCCAATCATTATTGAGAAGGTGACGATCAGCGAATAAGCCCATTTGCCTCTTCGGAGAAGTCATCACTATAAAACGATAAAAGCGCCTAACGTCTTATGACTTAGGCGCTTTTTGTTTTTACAACTCAGCCTATTAGTTTGGCTTGTGCCGGAGTTATTGATAGAAAAGCTCGGCTTTTGCTCCAACCAAATCCAGTTCAGAGCCCTGAGAATCAGCCAGATATTCCGCGACAAGGTTGTACCCGACCCAATACCCCATGTACTTCGGCCAGCGGCTTTCATCACGGCCAAGAAAGTAAGCATCGAAGTTGTAATCTAAACTGGTCAGCTTGTCTTTCATCTCAGCATAGAAAGGACGCCAATCTTGATCTTTGATATTCTCAAACAAGCTCGGAGTGACGCCACCATTCACCTTGCGTTCGAAATGACAAGCTAACCCTTCCATAATCAGCACATCACCAAGCGCAACGCCATTCTCTCCCGCTCGCATACGGAACAGGTGATGCAACTCATGCGCTAACACCGCAGCCAGTTCTTTCTCAATAACATTTTTAATATCAGCACGTTGCGTATCAAGCAGAATCTCTACACGATAGGAGCTTAAGCAATAGCCACCAATCCCCGTCTGCGGTACGTCATTGCGATCAAACGGGCTAACGGTTAGGTCGACGTTACTTAAATCAAAGTAACTAGAAAGCTGTGAGCTCAGATCATCAAGTTTCTGATGTAAATACTCAGCGAGTGGAGACAACTCTCCCGTTGCATTTAAGAGGGTTACGCGATAACTCATTTATCTTCCTTGATAATGTGGGTTAAGAGCAGCGAGTTTACAGTGTAAAGAGTGAACAGTTCTAGCGATTACATCCCTTTGAACAAACTTTGAGATGCACGGCTCACGGGGAGCTTGTTTTCTCCAACGTGAACAAACATTCTGCCTGCAAAGTCTTTGTTTACCTTGCTAATTTTGCACACTTGCACCACGCTTGAACGGTGCACTTGCCAGAACTGTTCTGGGTTAAGCTGCCCTATCAACTCTTTCAACGATGTGCGAATCAAATACTCCTGCACTTTACCTTGTCCTTGTTGGGCATACACAGAAACGTATTTTTCTTCCGCTTTGAAATACAGCACATCAGACGTGGCGATCAGATGAATATCTTCCCCTTGCGTTGCTTTGATCCACTGAAGATATTGCGGCGTTTGTGGCGCGGATAATTGTTGTAACTGTTCTAACAGGCTGTTCATCTGCACATTGCTGCTTTCTTGCTCTCGCTTAGCAAGGCGTGCTTTCACTCTTTCACACGTCGTCAGGAGGCGCTCATCCGAGATAGGCTTGAGCAAATAATCGGCGGCATTTTGCTCAAAAGCTTTGATGGCGTAATCATCGTACGCGGTGACAAACACAATCAAAGGTGGATTGGCGAGTTGATTGAGTTTTTGCGCTAATGTCATGCCATCCAACACTGGCATACGAATATCGAGAAACGCAATGTCAGGTTGGTTGTGCTCAATGGCTTGCAACGCTTGTTCACCATCCGCGACTTTGGCTATTACCTCTAGCTCTGGCCACACATCAGCTAGGCTTTTATCAAGATGACGCCTCAATAGCGGTTCATCATCAGCAATAATGGCAGTAAACCCTGTATTCATTCCTTTCTTCCTAGATTACGATTCCATTGGCCAGCTCAGGCGAACACATACGCCACCCTGAGCAGACTCACTGATAGAAACCTCTCCTTGCCCGGCGAACAAAGCTTCAACTCGCTGCTTGAGATTACTTAAACCCACGCCTGACCCCATGTGTCCACTAACGTGATTCAAGCCAACACCTGTGTCTCTGACTTCAATCTTCAAGTTCTGTTGTTCGCGCTTGATGAGCAAACTGACTTCTCCACCTTCTCGCTTTGGCTCAATACCGTGAACAATGGCATTCTCCACCAAAGGTTGCAACATCATCGGTGGCAGTTCTGTTGTTCCTAAACCGTCTTCTACTTCAATTTTGTAGCTTAGACGTCCATCCAGACGTATCTTCTGAATACTCAAGTAGGATTCAATTAAGGCAATTTCATTCTCAATCGTGGTGTGCTCTTCACGTGAGCTTTTTAGCGTCGTACGTAATAGTGAGGTAAGTTGATCCAACATCTGCTTGGCCTTATCAACGTCCTGGGACATCAACGCGCTGATATTTGCCAAGGTATTAAATAGGAAATGCGGTTCAATCTGGCTTTGCATCTGTTTAAGCTGACTTAGCAACAGTGCACGCTCCTGCTCTGCCTTTTCACGCTTGATACTCTCTAATTCACGCTGAGCAATCGCTTCTTTCTCGCGTGAGTGGAAATAAAAGTAACACATACCGCTGAATAACAAGCCCATCAGCAACACTGGCAGCATGCCCGAAATGCCGAAGTATTCACCGAGCCAAAACTGCGCATTAATGACGCCAAACAACAAACAGGCGGTCAGTGACAAAGCAATTTCTAGTCTACGAGGGATGCTAGGAAACAACTTGTCGACTAACCAAGAGAAGAACAAGGCGGAGTAACCAAAACCAAAGCTCACCAATACATGTACATAGTAAGGCCCCCCCCAAACAGACAATGTCATTACCGAGATAAACAAACAGAATAAAGTCGTGACAACCACACTGCGTAGCCATCCACTTTCTACCATTAACTTAGCTGAATACATTTAGAATTTCCCTTTGATATTAAATACAATCATATGCTTATCATTGATTTGTGCGTAAGCAGATTGGTCGTCTCCGGTTAAAAAGCGTGCGGCAACTTCCACTTCTACACTTTGATCGCCGGTATCAATCCATTGGTAGTTAAGCCACTGCGTGACAATCACACCGCCATCTTGCGGCGACAACATCACATCCAACGTAGGGGTTACATCGCTTAACCAACCCATATCCGCTTTGCCGTTCCATGCAGCCCATGCTTCCACATCCCAACTCCAGTGCAGCATTACGTTATGCTGAACGATATTGGCATGCTGAAACCCTTGGGCATAGCTTGTCGCAAGTAGAGATACATTAGGATCAGGGAGCTGAGAAAGTAATTCGCCACGCTCTATTGCTTGTTGCCATTCGCCTTTCGACCATGCTCGGCTGTCGTACCAATATTCAGCAATCACGTTGTGTCCGGCTTGGTTTGCCCAGTTCACCCCAGCTAAGGCTTGGAATGCGCTGCCCTGCTCCTCAACCGAAATGGGTCGGTAAAGATCATCCTGCTGAAACTGATAGCCGACACTTTGCTTTTGCCACAGCATGGAACCGTGCATTGCGATGGATTCATCCCACACCGCAATTACACTGGCTCCAAGTAAACCTCGGCGCACATCATCGTAATAACCAATAAGTTGATACTCGGTGTCACCCACCAGCGCATAACGACGAATACCAACACCTTGCTGCTCTGCGGCTTGATCAAGTGCACTTTGGTCTTGTTGCCCCCAGCTTGAATCGGTCGCAATCACCGTCCACTCGCCTGCCATATCATAGTGTGAAAGTGAAAACACACCCGCGCCCTCTTCTGCGACTAAGCCAACAGGGTTTTGTCGATAAGGCTTAAACAGATCTAAAGGTCGGTAGCCATAACCTACACCCCAATCCACGCGCAACTTACCTAAGCTCACATCAAGTGTGGTGTCACCGACTTGCCATTCCCCTAGCCAAGCAAGTTCTCGAATCAGCAGCTGGTTATCAGCTTCACTCCACCACTCGCTCTCTCCTTGTTGATTGAGGTACAAACCTTGGCTATACAGAGCAAACAAGCCACTAAAGTTTTGATAATTCACCTGCACATCCAACAGTGCATTCAGTGAATCACGAGAACTGCCCTGCGCTTGTACAAATGCGCTGTCACGCTGCTTGGCAGTTTCGTAACTGACAGCCCAATCCCACTCAAAACTCAGTTCATCATTGGCAAAAACAGGGGCTGCAGCGCCCACATACAATGACGCAGCAATCAACAGACTGGTGCTTTTGGTAAAGATAGGCTGGCGCGATTTCATGTGACTTCCTTGCTCGTTTTCATGGATCTACTTAAAAAATTGAGACTAAAGCTGAGTCGTGTTGGCTTTAGGCAAATAGCTTGGGTTGTAGAACTTGTTATCCAGTTGCCAAGGCACGATTTCTTGGTACTCGATAACGGTCTTTTTGCTCGGCTGAATGCTATCAAGCAAGGTCATCTCACTGACGTAGTCTTCACCGTTGTCGGTTGCACGTCCGTATTGCGCTTGCTTGGCGAGTTTGCCAGAGCGCAAGTAAAGATCAGCTTTGATTGGAAACGCATCTTGCTCAGACAACCACAAGTCGATCTTCTGATAGCTCGCCCCTTTGGTTTTCGCGGTTAACGCAAGTTGATAAGCCGCGACACTTTCTCCGTTCACCGAAACAGTTTCTGTCGCTTTCCATTCACCTTGATAATCTTGGCTCCACGTCAGGGTTGAGATGTCGCCGATAGACGCTTCACCAAGCAGTTTTTGCATTGGCGTAATTCGAATAGGCCGACGGCTCTTTGGCATTTGCAGCCAGTAGTTATCGCCCATCATCAACATCTTTTGCCCTGCTTCAACCGCCGATTTGAACACAACCAGCGATTCACGATTTGGACGCGTGTACACGTGGTAAAGGCGGGTTTTATCTAACTCTTGGTCTTGATATAAGCGCACCAGTGACACCACTTTGGAGGAATCATCTTGCAAGCGGTAGCTGTCGGCTTTTTCAATCAATTGCGCGACTTGCTGTGCATCTAACGCTGTTTCATTCGCACTGGCATTCATGCTTACAACGCCGCTTGCCGTCAGCAATGCAATTGGTAATAGTGATTTGAAATTAAACATAAATCAGTGCCTCCGTAATTGGCTTGTTCACCCCTTTGCGTGCCGAGAGAAACGCCGCAACCAAACAAATCATCAATACTGCGAATCCTGCGGCAGCCACCAGCTCCCAAGAGAAGTAAATCGTTAATGGGTAACCTTCTGTGCGCCCTGGTGGTGGCGGCATTTGCACATCCACGACCATCAGTAAAACGGTAACTAACGCAGTAAACAAAGCGCCGATTAAGCTGCCAATCACCGCAAGTAACCCTGCTTCGCGCAAGAACCCAGCAATGATTTCGCTAGGGTAGCTACCAAGTGCTGACAATGTGCCGATTTCACGTGTACGCTCGGTGACCGACATGGTCATGGTGTTGAACAGCGCAACAAAGACCACCAACGCCATTACTGCGCCCATGATGCCGAAGATACGGTCGTACAAACCTTTCACTTTGAGATAGAAGAACGCACGTTCTTGCCAAGGCGTAATCTCAATATCTTGATCACCAAAGTTCTGTTTTTGCTTACTCAGAACCGAAGCCACTTGTTGCTCGACTTGGCTCGTTAAACTGGTATCGAACAGAAAGACCGACAACGCGCTGACTTTGTCTGAACCGAGCAGCGATTGCGCGCTGTTGATGTGCACGTACAACTGGCGTTTATCAAGCTCTGGTACGCCGGTTGAATAGATGCCACGAACTTTGAAGTCATACGCGTTCAACGCACCGTCGGTTGTGGTCGCCAGCAAGGTAATCCAATCGCCAACGTGCACGCTTAAGTTGTTCGCCAAATCAACGCCAAGCATCACTTCTGGCTCTGCTGGGTCATAACGCGAAGCATGAATGTTGGATAGCGTCTGCCCTTCGCGCACATCCAAAAACGGTCCTTTCATATCGAATTCGCGCTCGTTCACGCCAATGCCGATAAAGATCGATGACTTGTTGCCGTTGGAAATCAAACCGCTGAACTCAACTCGTGGTTGAACCCCTCGCACTTCGTTTAAGCCAATCAATTGCTTGGTGATGTCGTTGGCGTGAGTTAACCCGTTACTTAGCGGCATCTCTTCTTCTTTGGCGAAATAACCCGGCGTGGTTAATGTCAGATGCCCCGTGTCACGTGCTGTCGATTCTTTCAAACTGTCGTAGGTGTACAGACCAAACCCGCCCGCACTGGTTAAGGCAAACACGGCAATGGCAATGATCAGCATCGACAACAAACTGCGGCGGCGATTGCGTTGCAGGTTCAACCAAGCAAGGCGAACGGAAACTGGAATTAGCTTGCCCATGAAACCTCCTCCACACTTGCGTGCGTTTGGGTGATCTTGCCATCCACCAATTCAATGGTTCGATCGCAGCGAGATGCCATACGAGGGTCGTGAGTGGCGACGATAAAAGTGGTACCAAGCTCGTGTCCGAGCCCTTTCATAATGTCGATGACCTTGTTGGCAGTTTGGCTATCAAGACTTGCGGTTGGCTCATCAGCAATCACCAACGCCGGTTTGTGCACTAAGGCGCGCGCAATTGCCACGCGTTGTTGCTGACCGCCTGATAGGTTATCGGGCATGTGATGAATAAACTCGCCCAAGCCAACGTGTTCTAGCATTTGTGTAGCGAGCTCGGTTTGTTCTGCTTTTGAAAAGCCGTTGAGATGCAGCGGATAAGCCACGTTCTCTAACGCTGTCATCACAGGTACAAGGTTGAATTTTTGGAACACAAAGCCAAGCTTTTCACGGCGCATTTTCGCAGCCTGCATTTGCCCAGTTGGGTATGGGCTGCCTGCAAACGTCACCTGACCTTGGTATTGAGTATCCAGCATGCCAAGTACGTTAAGTAAGGTGCTCTTGCCTGAGCCAGACGGCCCGCACAATGCCACCATTTCGCCGGCAAATACTTCACCAGAAACCTCTCGCAATGCACGCACCGTTTGGCTGCCAAGGGCGTAGTCGCGGCTAAGTTGATTAAAAACGATCATGACGCCTCCCTAATATTTCGCTAACAGCGCTTTCGCGGTTTGCGTTTCTAGATTGCTGTCACCCAATTGCTCCATTTGCGCTAACCATGTTTTGGCTTGTTGAACATCTTCAGCGCGCAATGCAGCTTCAATGGCGTAGCGATAAATCCAAGACGTTGCGGCGAAAGGTTGCTGGCTAAAACTCGGTTCATCGAGCAGAGAAAGGTACAGCTCGTAGCCACGCTCAAAGTGATTGAACATGTCAGGTAGAGAAGTAAAGGTGGTGGCTGCCATGGCGGTGGCTAATTGGTATTCCGGCAAGCCTTGTAAGCGTTGTTGCTCTTGCAGTGGTACTGGCTGATTCGCCATTAAATCCAAACCTTTTTGGATTGTCGCAAGACCGCGCTCGGTGAACTTCATCTTGTTCCAAGGCATAAACGCCTCACGGCCTTGCAACGTCTCCGCACTGCCTAAGTAAACCAAGGTCACCGGCGTTGCGCCCTGCTCTTCGAGTTGTTTGGATAATTCGCCGTAAACAGTATCAACCAAACCAGAATCACCCCGCGCTGCTTGGTTGAATTGACTGAGTGTGCGCTCGCTTGGGTTAGCCAGAGCCAAATTGCTGCTGAGTGCAAATGCGGCGATAAACGTACTTGCCAGTTTAAGAGTTTTGATTGAGCGAGATTGAGAAACCATCATGTACTGTCCTTAGTTGAACGTGATTTGATGGTTTCAGATTAATGGAGAAGATCGCGCGCTGCTTTTGCATGCGACCAATGGCAGTTATTTAGAATGAACGGTTGTTTGCTGCGATGGATGACATTCCCTTCTTAAAGAGAGCATATATCCCTGCTTGTTTGTAAGCGTCCATCTTTCACCACAATAGGAATAAAAATACTGGCTTAAAACCTGCATCTAGTGTATTTATCCATTCCACAGCTTTCCAAGCAGCTTACCCATAACAGACGACATCGACGCTCCTCTCATACACACCTTTGCATGGTGTCTGTTATTTCCAAATAGGATTCTTAGCATCGGAATAGTTCGAACTCTCGAGTTCTGGTTGTTTTCGCGCTCGAACTGGGTGCGTTATTAGGTCGTAGAAAATGAATAAGCGTTTTTTCCCCAGGGTCGATTTGCCACTGCTGATGGCGATCATTCC
This sequence comes from Vibrio sp. JZG10, assembly GCF_054064075.1. NCBI lineage: Bacteria > Pseudomonadati > Pseudomonadota > Gammaproteobacteria > Vibrionales > Vibrionaceae > Vibrio > Vibrio sp. JZG10. Next base: position 9,401 of record NZ_JBSUGE010000023.1, on the reverse strand, counting down.
GATCATGCTATTGAGTACACTAACACTTTGGAGTGCCAGTGGCTTTAATGAGGCCATGCTCTTCAAGCATTTAGCACGCTGCGGACTGACCTTGGTTTGTATATTGGTCATGTCATCGATTCCCGCCGCTAGCTATCAACGCTCAGCTCCATATCTCTACATTATTGCGGTTGCGCTGCTACTTGCTGTCGCTTTGTTTGGCGATAGCACTAATGGTTCTCAACGTTGGCTCGATATTGGCTTTTTTCGCTTTCAACCCTCGGAGCTAATCAAACTCTCGATTCCAATCATGATCGCGTGGATGCTACATATTGAAGGTGGCAGACCAGATAGTAGGAAAATCGCATTCTGCTTACTCATCACAATGATTCCTGCTGGGTTAATCGCGCTACAACCGGATTTAGACGGTGCAGTTTTTACCGTCATTTACGCCTTATTCGTTTTATTTTTAGCTGGCATGAGCTGGAAAATAATCGGTGGCTTTGTCGCGAGTATATTAACGTTGGCGCCAATTTTGTGGTTCTTCGTCATGGAGACGTATCAAAAAAGCCGCGTTACTCAGTTCTTGCACCCGGAGTCGGATCCGTTAGGTTCGGGCTACCAAATTATCCAATCTTTGATTGCGATAGGCTCCGGCGGAATGAAAGGCAAAGGTTGGATGAATGCTACGCAAGGAACACTTGGCTTTATTCCAGAAAGTCATACGGACTTTATTTTTTCGACTTATGCCGAGGAGTGGGGTTTTGTTGGTAGTTTAGTCTTGCTCGCACTGTACTTGTTTATTACCGCGCGCGTCATGTTGCTTGCATGTCAGTCTGACCACTTTTTTAGTCGGCTTGTGAGTGGTGCATTAGCGATGAGCTTTTTCCTGTATGCTTTTATCAATACAGGCATGGTGAGCGGCTTGTTGCCTGTAATGGGAAGCCCTTTGCCGTTCTTTAGTTACGGCGGCACGGCCATGCTGACGCAAGGCATCTGCTTTGGTGTGATCATGTCACTGTGTTATTCCAAATATCGCAACGTATAATGCTGCTAGCAAAGAGTGTGATCAAAAAAGGCTTCCCTCGGGAAGCCTTTTTACAACGGTGGAAGCTAAAAAATTATAGCTCTGCGTTGTGGTAAACCTGCTGAACGTCGTCACAGTCATCTAGAAGATCTAGGAATTTCTGGAACTTCTCAGCATCTTCACCCGCTACTGGCGTGTGAGTTTGAGGAACGAAAGTGATTTCTTCCACATCGATCGTTAGATCTGGGAACGCACCATTTAGTGCTGTCTTCGTCTTGAAGAACTCTGTATGAGGAGCGAATACAGTGATCACACCGTCTTCTAGCTCAACGTCAGTTACGTCTACATCTTCCATCATTAGCGTTTCTAGGATGATTTCATCATCGTCGCCTTTGAACTGGAATACCGCTTGGTGATCGAACATGTGAGAAACTGAGCCCTCAACACCAATTTTCGCACCCACTTTAACAAAGCATTGGCGTACATCTTGGAAAGTACGGTTGCCGTTATCGGTCAGACAGTCAACGATAACACTAGTACCGCCAGGGCCGAAGCCTTCGTAGCGCGCTGGTTGGTAATCTTCACCACCGCCGCCACTCGCTTTGTCTAGTGCTTTGTCGATAACGTGCGCTGGTACCTGATCTTTTTTCGCTTTCGCGATCAGGTGGCGAAGAGACAAGTTCATGTCTGGGTCACTACCGCCGTTTTTCGCGCACATGTAAATTTCTTTACCGTATTTGGAATAAACTTTAATTTTCGCGCCTGCAGTTTTCGCCATAGAGGCTTTGCGCACTTCAAAACTTCTTCCCATCGGGATGTCTCTCTAAATTCAAATTTAATGCGAAGGATTTTAGCAAAAAGCGAAACCTTTTCAATTTCGCTTAGCAAAGGAATGGGGAGGTTACCTCATTCGCCACATAGTTTTATACCGTTGTCACGATTCGCGTTAAGCGACACCCATTACTCGTTTGTACTTTTCGACCGATTGCTGAAAAAACGCTTTTTCATCAGCATCGTTAATCTTGGACAACTGTTCTTCTATTGCTTCAGGACCAGATTTGGCCTCTCTGAGCTTCCAAACCAAAAACGACGCTTGTTTATCCAGTTCGATTTTGGTTTTTTCATCAGGCGGCAATAGGGATAGATTGAACGACATTTACAGCCTCAAGGTACTTTAAATACTAGCCGCGCACTATAGCATACAGAGTTACAATTGCAGAATAGAAACGCACTTAACTTGATCAATTTCAAGTTAACTATTTGGGACCCGCACTGATTTTCAGCGCTTTTGGTAAAAACTGCTCGAATATTTGATGCAACCGATCTTTGGTCACAGGTTTGGCGACAAACTCATTCATACCGACGTCAAAGCAATGTTGTTGATCTTCTTTAATAACATTGGCACTCAACGCAATAATGGGAACGTGTTTCCCCCACTCTCCCATTTGTCGAATACGCTCAGTAGTAATGAAGCCATCCATCACTGGCATTTGGCAATCCATAAACACCAAGTCAAAAGCTTGCTTCTCACATAGCTGAAGCGCTTCTTCACCATGATTTGCGACGCTCACTCGAACGCCGAGCTTTTCCAACATAATACGGACGACTTTCTGGTTTACGATGGTATCTTCAACAATCAATACCCAAGGTTGATTGTCATGCTGGAGGCTGGTTTCATTATCTTCAACTTTTGGAAACGTCAAAACATTAGGTCGTTCCGAGTAGGTAGACCGTGCTTTTACTACAACTGGAATCGAAAACTCAAAACAACTACCGAGTCCCAACTCACTTGTCAGCTGGATTTCTCCTCCCATTAAGTTCACCAACTGAGCACCAATCGCCAAACCAAGGCCGGTACCACCGTACTTTCTGGTTGTACTGCCATCGGCTTGTTGGAAACGTTCGAAGATCGCTTGTTGATTCTCTTTCGCAATACCAATGCCAGAATCAACGACGCGAAATCGAATCATGGCGACATCATGCTCTTGACGCGTTAACTCAACAAGAAGCTTCACATGACCACGATCAGTAAATTTGATCGCGTTGCTCAACAAATTGTTCAATACCTGTTTTAAGCGTGCAGCATCACCTTGCACTTCCGCTGGCAAGTGAGGATCAATATCGCTAAGCAATTGCAGATTCTTCTGCTTGGCTTTGACGGTATGTAAGCTGATCACATCATCCAAAATACGGCGCAGATCATAACTCGCATTTTCTAATTCGACTTTACCTGCTTCGACTTTAGAAAAGTCGAGAATATCGTCGATGATCGTCATTAAAGAGTGAGAAGAACTATCGATGATCTCTACAAACTCTTTTTGCTGAGGATCGAGTTTGGTGTCACCCAGTAATGAAGCGACACCAATAATGCCATTCATCGGTGTTCGAATTTCATGGCTCATAGTGGCAAGAAATTCACTTTTTTTGCGGTTGGCGACTTCCGCTCTATCTCTTTCTTCTTCAAGCTCAGTCTGATGTTCACGGACTTTCTCAACGCTTCGGTTGTATTTCTCCGCCAACACGCTCACTTCATCAAAACACCAACGCTTTGGGAGCGTAACTTTGCTTGGGACCTTCCCGCCACTAAAATCGCTCACGGCGCCGGAAAGCAGTTGGAGAGGATTGACCAAGAGGCGGAAGGCGACCCAAAGCACGCCAATTATGAGCAATAGGATCTTGATCGCTTCTGTCGTGAGCAAGAAAAAAAATTGTTGCCAAAGATCTTCATAAATCGAGCTCAGATCCGCCTGAACAGTCAATGTCGCCAGATCATAGGTTTTATCACCAACACGATATTGCATCGGCCAACTTCTTTCTACGACATCCTCAGAAAGTGCGGTGCCCAGTTCGACGATAACTTCATCTTCATTAGCGATACGTAAATAATCCACAGAGGGCATGCGCATTGCGCCCTCTGCTTGAGTGAGTAACAGTTCCCTATCCTCCACCCATAAGCTGGCAGAAAAGCTCGATAAGTAACTGGATTCGACCTGCTTTAGCTCGACGTGCAAATGGGCTAAATCTTCGTTAAAAACTCGATATAAACTCACAGCAGAAATGATGACAGTAAAGATTAAACTCAACGTTAACACCGCCAACATAAGTTGGTTGCCGATACTAAATCGACGTTGAGATCGCTCTTTTTCATCCATATGAAATCGCTCCGATAAACTTGCGCTACTCTAAATATAGCCACGCGTAAATAATAATCGAGGATACGATGAAAAGACTTCTACTTAGATTGGCTTTTAGTTTTATTGCGATAGGAACTTATGCTACTGCCGCTGAAGTGAACTATTACGTTATCGCCGACCAAGCAAGGCCATTTCAAATAGAACAACAGGGGCAATTGCATTCCGGGATTGTGACTGACATCGTCAGTGCCATTTTCGCTGAATCGGATTATCAGGTGAATTATCATACTTATCCGTTTAAACGAATGATCTCCATATTAGAAGAAGGTGGCGAACCAAACTGGCTAACTTACGGCAGCCCAAATTGGGGCAAGGTGCAATCAGAAAACTTGTCTGAAGAGCCCATTTACACTGTAAAACATGTATTGGTCTCTAGTAGTGAGAAACCGTTAGAGTTCAAGAATATGGACACCATGCATGGCCGATCTATCGTATTACTACTCGGTTTTGATTATCCGAATTTAATCCCATTCTTTGAGGATGGTAGTGTGAATGAAATACGCGTTAAAGATTATGATGCCGCATATCGAGTGATAACCCGAACACCAGGAGATACAGCCTTCGTCGAAATGGAATCACGCGTTATGTACAACTTAAAACGCCTCAATTTGTCGCTAGAAGATTTTCATATCCAATCTTTCGACTCAGTTATCCCTGACTACTCGATCTATTTGGCCTTTTCGCCCCAAATGCAGCCAGAAACTCAGGACTACATCAATACACGTTTGGCTGAGTTAAAAACATCGGGCGAAATTGATGAGATCATTCAAAGATATCAATAAATGACCTAACGAATGAAAACGCCAACGATAGTATCGTTGGCGTTTTCATCTATTGAGACATAGATGATGCTTTACTTGGTGTGATTGACAAACTTAGGATCAAACATGTGCCCTAATTTACTCGCCTTAGTTTGCAAGTAGTGTTGATTGCTCGGATTATTACCTTCTTGCAAGGGCACACGCTCAATGACGTTGATATCAACCGCTTTTAACGCAGCCAGCTTACGTGGGTTGTTCGTCATTAGTCGCACCGCATCAATGCCCAAATGCTCTAACATCCCTTTACAGAATGCGTAATCACGCATATCGGCAGCAAAGCCCAAACGTTCATTGGCTTCTACAGTATCGGCGCCATCGTCCTGGAGGTGATAAGCTCGAATTTTATTAATCAAGCCAATACCACGTCCTTCTTGACGCAAATAAAGCAGTACACCACATCCCTCTTCGACAATATTTTGTAGCGCCCTATTGAGCTGAAAACCACAGTCGCAACGCGTACTAAACAAGGCATCGCCAGTAAGGCACTCCGAATGCAACCGAATAAGTGGTGCAGCGCTGTTTGCAGGCTCTCCATACACGAGGGCAAGATGCTCTTTGTTCGTGGCGGTTTCAACGAAGCCATACATCATAAATGTGCCCCATTGGGTCGGCAATTTGGCTTTATCGATGAACTTCACGAGATTGTAGGGCTCGACATGTCTCAGCTCAGCCCGAACGTTCATCAGAATTTCTCCTAAATGATTTTCTCCTTTACCGTCTCCCCCATCCCCCCAAAAGGCATCTTTGTGAGAATGCTCTGTGAGACAAGCGTTACCCGTTCTCATTAACTGCTGCGCTAAAGGTAGATTTTGCAGAAACTTTTCTCTAACGATGAAAGCCATAACGGCCAACTTCATATCCTCCCAGTCACTTCTGACAAAATGTTCGTATTTTCGACTTAAGGCGAATGCTTCATCGGGAGTGCTCGCGTGTTGAATTTTGCTCTGTAACTGCGCATCGAGGAACTTTTGGGCTTGATAATAATGTTCGCTGGTGGGCCAAGTTTGGGAGGATATATTGACTGGGGCATGGCAAAAATTGGAAAGAAAACCGTGGGGCTCATCGGGCTCATAAAAAAGGATTTGGTCAACCATACTCGCGCTCCTTGCTTTGTGGTCGCGATAATCAACAAAAAGCATATCGCTATTGATATATCTTTTAGTAACGCTAGGTAAGATTGTCAAACTTCTACACAGATGAAAATGAGTTTGGATCTAGAACTTTTTAGGTGAAAGAGAGGTGAATTAGAACGTTTGGATAAGAAAAATAAAGAGATGTGAGATGTTGTAGTGAGACGCTATGGCTAAAATGGAGCGAAAAATAAAAAGGGCAGCCCGACGACTACCCTATGGATTGCTATACCAAACTAGAGCAATCAGTGTATCAAGCCAAGCTCCCTTGCTTCTTCAATGGTCAATCCACTTTCACGGATTTCACGTAGCGCTTCAATGCGTCTTCTGGCTTCTGCTGATTTCACTGTTTTCTCAGGCTTCACAACGGCTTCTTCATCAGGTAATTCCCATTTGTGAGCGATGTTGGTCATCTCGTCATGGTCGATAGAATTAATGGACATATTTCCTCCGAACACACCATGTTTTCGATGCGTAATCTATAGCAAAACAGGAACGAGGTGGTAAGAAAAACTGTAGGGAAATGTGACCCCTCCCGCCCTTTCGTTAACTCCTTAATAGATCCATCATTTAAGTTTTGCCAAGGGGCAAATTTACGATTAAATTTGAATAATTCCCCCTAAAAAAAGTGTGCTGATCCAGCTCTCAATTCTCGTCTTCCTTGACTTCATTAACAACGCCGGATACCACTTTTTATTTCGCCTAACTTTCGAGTCACTTCACTGATTCGCCGCTTGCCACTTTCTAAAAACCATCACACCTGATAATGATAATAATTATCTTTTACATTGGTAAGGTGTTTATATGGATGGTATTAACTTAAATCATGCATACCACAATAATCCGGTCATCCAGATCCGAGATTTATGCGTCGATTACATCACCGATAATGGTGATTTCAATGCGGTAAAATCCGTCAGCTTCGATATCGGCAAAGGAGAAGTATTTGGGCTTGCTGGTGAATCGGGGTGTGGCAAAAGCACGATCGCATTCTCGATCAATCGTCTCCATAAGCCGCCAGCGTTCATTTCTGGCGGTAAAATATTATTTGATGGCAAAGACATTCTTAGCCTCTCAGATTCTGATCTAACCGCTCTGAGGTGGAGTGAAATCGCCATGGTGTTTCAAAGCGCGATGAACTCACTCAACCCTGTCTTAACGATCCAAGAGCAATTCGCAGATGTATTGCGTCATCACCAAGGACTCACCAACGCTCAAGCGAAAGATCGAGCAGAAAAACTATTGGACTTGGTCAATATTCCACGAGAACGGTTAACGGAATACCCTCACCAATTTTCAGGTGGAATGCGTCAGCGCTTGGTGATTGCTATTGCTTTGTCTTTGAACCCTAAGCTGATCATTATGGATGAGCCCACAACCGCTTTAGATGTGGTAGTACAAAGGGAGATTTTACAGCAAATCTATCAGCTTAGAGATGAATTTGGCTTCTCAGTACTCTTTATTACGCACGACTTGGCGCTGATGAGCCAATTGTGTGATCGCATTGCCATCATGCGGCATGGAGAAATCGTCGAAGTCAATCAGGCATACGAAATTCGCAATAATCCTCAACATCCCTACACACAAAAGCTATGGGCTTCTTTTCCAAACATCCACGACGTCCACAAACAACCAGAGCAACCAGAGCAACCAGAGCAACCAGAGCAACCAGGAGCGTAATCATGAATCAGCCTATCATCCAAATGAAAAACGTGATTAAAGAGTTCAGAGTAGGCGGTGGTTTAGCGAAAGAGGAAACCTTCCGTGCGCTCCAAGGCGTGAGCTTTGATCTGTATGCAGGAAAAACGCTGGCTTTGGTTGGAGAATCAGGCTGCGGTAAAAGTACGTGTGCTCGCTTGATCACTAAAGTCTATCCGGCAACAGAAGGCGAGATCCTTTTCAATGGCACTAATATCAATGAGATTACGTCACGTTCAGCGCTCCAAGAGTATCGCAGTAAAGTACAAATGGTGTTTCAAGATCCGTTTGGTTCACTCAATCCAACTCATACCATTCGCCATCATCTAACACGCCCTTTAAAGATTCATAAGCAAATCAAAAGCGAGCGTGACATTCCTGCCCGCTTGGAAGCGCTTTTAAAGCTGGTGGAACTACCTGAAGAGACATTAAATAAGTTTCCTCACGAGCTGAGTGGTGGACAACGTCAGCGAGTAAACTTAGCACGTGCTCTCGCCGTCGGTTCGCAAATCATTCTTGCGGATGAGCCAACATCGATGCTGGATGTCTCCATTCGCCTCGGGGTACTAAATCTAATGCAGCGCATGAAGCAAGAGCTAGGAATCGGCTTTTTGTACATTACTCATGATTTGGCGACCGCACACTACATCGCGGAAGAAACAGCTGTGATGTACAAAGGGCAAATCGTTGAATGGGGTGATACACACTCAATACTGAAGAATCCGCAGCACCCGTACACCAAACTATTGATTTCAGCCGTTCCCGATCCAGATCTTCCTTTTGGTAACTTAGTGAAAAGTGAACCAAACTATTCGATAGATGCCGATGAAATTCGTAGTCGTAGCAGCATCATTGTCGACGAATTTGATCAAATAGGACCCAATCACTATGTAAAACAATGGACTGAGGCTGCGTAATGGAATTGAGGACTTGGCAAGATCAGATCGCCATGTGGTATGAACATCGGAAGCATGATCAAGTTGAAAAACTGGAAACGATCTTATATCAAGCGCCCGACGGCGTGTTTGGCCCAGAACTGAACGAAGTTCAAAGCAAAGCGATTGCTTGCTGGCTAGACGGTTGTTTACGTGTGTTTCAACATGCTAGGTACCGAGATCCTCAAAAAGCGTATCAAACCTTGCTTTACACGAGCGCAAAGCTCGAGCAAGCGGCATGTCAGGTATCGACCGATATTCTGATCAAAGATTGGTGTTTAAAGCGACTTCAGCACCTTACCGTTTTAGCTTTAGAGTTTTGTAATCAGCAATGCGATCAAAATGAGTGGCAACAACAAGCACATAACCTGATCGAGTCGCATGTTGCTTTGATGCGATTTTTAAAATTGGAGATGTAGCTCAGTCTAATAAAATTGCGGGGTTATGGTACGAATAATAGAGGGCTGAAGTAGCCCTCTATTAAGGCGTAGATGCTGTTGGAGGCAGCTTCTACATTTTTCATGAAATCGTAGAAATCACTTCTATACCCGTGATCATTGAAGATGCTTGATTTTCGATAGAATCAGGATCATGCTACGAACCATGAAAATTACACT
>NZ_JBSUGE010000022.1:0-90696 GCF_054064075.1 Vibrio sp. JZG10 | reverse complement strand
GAAACGTAAGTACCATTGCAACCCAGTCGATTCCATAGTACTGAAAATATTCCATTTTTCCTCCAAGTACATAACGCTTTCTATACGGCAATTTGCCTCCTTTCTGGCAAGCTACCGCCCTCTTTCTGATCAAAAGCGCTATGAATCGTAGCACCTATATACATGAAAAAAATAGAAAAACAGTATGAATATGTGTGGTCGCGCGCGCAATTAGACGGCGCAATACACGCTAATTACAAAAGAGGTGATAGATTAAGGGTGCTGTATAAATAAACAGGTCATTTTTATCATGAAAAGTCAGTTTTTACTTAGTGTAAAAGAGCACATGCTTACTCGTCATTATGCGAATAAAACCATCGAAAGTTATCTATTTTGGATAAAACGCTTTATCACTTTCCACCAGCTTGCACACCCTTCGACACTAGCAGAAGATGATGTCGTTCAGTTCCTGAGTTACTTAGCGGTAAAAGAAAAAGTTGCGGTAAAAACGCAAGCTTTGGCACTGAACTCAATATCATTTTTATATCGTGATTATTTCAAAACTCCACTATCACTTGATATGAGATTTCAGAAATCTCTGACCGAAAAGAAACTTCCCGTTGTGTTAACTAGGGAGGAGATCCGACGATTCGTTCAACATATCGACCCGAGGTATAAACTCCATATTCAGTTGCTTTATGGCTCAGGACTTCGAGTCATGGAGTGTTTGCGCTTAAGAGTTCAGGACATCGATTATGATTATGGAGCTGTTCGTGTTTGGCAAGGAAAAGGAGGTAAAAATCGTACCGTAACGTTAGCAAAAGAGCTACATGAGCCGCTTAAAGCTCAGGTTAATTTAGCAAGAGATTACTATTTTAAAGATAGGCACATGCCTGGTTATGCGGGCGTATACATCTCTGAAGGTTTACGACGTAAATACCCAAAAGCGGAGCTAGATTTTAACTGGCACTTTTTATTCCCATCAACAAAGTTAAGTACAGATCGGGACACCGGAGAGCTCAGAAGGCATCATATCAATGAAAGTGCAATACAAAGAGCGGTAAAGCGCGCTGCAACGGATGCGTGTATCGAGAAAACAGTAACATGCCATACACTCAGGCACAGCTTTGCCACACATTTATTGGAGTCTGGTGCTGACATTAGAACAGTACAAGAGCAGCTTGGTCACACCGATGTAAAAACCACCCAGATTTATACTCACGTTATCGAGCGCGGGGCTGGCGGCGTGTTGAGTCCATTATCCAGCCTTTAGAAAAACAAAGCCACCTCGAAAAGGTGGCTTGCTGTATAACTCGCTATTGACGAACACCGAGTTTCACATTGCCTTTTGAATCAAACCAAAGCGCTTGTGAACGGCGACGTCCAATCAATATTGGACCATCATCATAAAAGAGAAAGTTCTTCCAATGCTTTTTAAAAATCGACCACTTAGTTTCGATGACATTGTACTTCTCGTAGCAAAAGTAAACGGTCACATCGTCTTGCCAATCGATATGTGCTTCTACTTCCGCTGGCATGTCCGGATCATCCAACTCCCACGCAGCCATCCAATCAACGACTTCAGACCAGTTCGCCTCATTCATTGGCCAATCTTGGGAGCTAAGTCGATCCATATCAGGGCTTTGAGCACTAATATTTTCTTTCCAAAATTGTGCTGAACGAGCTTGGCTCATCGGCTTAATAAAAGCCAAATCTTCTTTTGGCACAGGCATCGACTGATGCGTAAAAATCCATTTTCTTTGGTATTCATCCAAAGGCAAATAAGACATTCAGTCTCCTTTATTACGATTTCAGCCAACCTTTCTCTGTGGCTTCTTCTATCAACTCTTTCGCTTTGTCCCATAAGGTAACAGAGCCAAATTCAATTCGTTTATTAATGGTAAGTGCTTGTTCACGAGAGACGCCATGCTCCTTCCAACTCTGACCATTATTATGGTAGTTCAAGAGCATTGGAATTAACCGATCGAGTGCTTTTGCATACTTAGCATCATCGGTCTGCGCGGCTTCAAATTCATGCCAAAGCGCCAATAACTCTTGCTCCTGATCGCTGGGTAACATACCAAACAAGCGTTCTGCCGCTCTAATTTCTTTTTCTACTTGCTCTTGAGACGCGGCAGTATCATAAACAAAGGTATCCCCCGCGTCGATCTCTACTACGTCATGTATCAATAACATTTTCATCACTCGGCAAATATCTACTGGTGCATTCGCATGCTCTTCCATCAATATTGCCATCAGTGTGACATGCCAACTATGCTCACCACTATTTTCGAGACGCCCTTCAGCACTTTTAACTCGGGTTCGGCGCAAAATACTTTTGAGTTTATCGAGCTCGATTACAAGTGCTAATTGCTTTTCCAATCGCTCCATACTATCGCCCTTCTGGTTGCCAATTCGGATTAATAAGTGACGTTAGAACGTGGTCTTGCCATTCACCATTAATCAAAAGGTAATCTTTTGCATACCCTTCTCGGTTGAAACCTACATGCTCTAGCACAGATTCACTACGTTTATTGTGAGGCATGTAGCCAGCTTGAATACGATGCAGTTTCTGAACGTTAAACATGTAGTCGCAAGCCATGGTTAATCCACGACGCATATAACCATGCCCTTGCGCTTTTTCAGCGAGAGAGTATCCGACGTTACAAGAATAAAAAGGGAAACGACTCAAATTACTAAAGGATATCGTACCTAGCATTTCACCCGAAGAGGCTCTGACCAAGAGGCAATAATACCCCAACCCCATTCGATGCAGCTCATTGAGCTTGATAAGCTTTTGCAACCAACCGTTCACTGAGAAAAAAGCTTCTTCACGTTTCGGCTCAAACGGTTTCAGATATTCTCGGTTCGCTTGAAAATACTCGGCAATCATATCTGCGTCACCGATTTCAGCGGTACGCAGAAGCAAGTCACCGTCCAACTTATGAACGGCGATAGATGAGCTGTTATCTTCCATTACAAATGATTAATTCCGTCTTTCGTTCAATTCGATTAATTCTTGCGGATACCGTAATCACGCAGTTTATTAGCGATTGAGGTATGCGATACATTTAAGCGCTTAGCAAGCTTGCGGCTTGATGGGAATGACTGATACAAACGCTCCAGAACCTGAGATTCATAGTCACGCATGATCTCATCCAATGAACCGTCGATGTTAAGAGTCGCACTACCTGCGCCGACTGATTGAGGTTGAGGTAAATTGAAGTGCTCCGCGTTTAGTATACCACCATCCATTTCTGTGAGCGCTCGAAGAACCATGTTATCCAGCTGGCGCATGTTTCCTGGCCACTGATAATTTGCAAGGGCATCAACTAGACCATCATCAAACTCTGGCTTATCAATCCCAAGCTGTTGAGCATGTTTCGCCACAAATAACTCAAGCAATGGCGCAACGTCATTTGAGCGCTTACGTAACGGAGGAATGCTGAGCGTAAGTACGTTGAGACGATAATACAAATCTTCACGGAACATTCCTGCCTCAGAAAGTTCGGCAAGGTTATGTTTTGTTGAAGCGATGATACGAACATCGACATGCATCTCATCTTCTGCACCGACACGACGGAAATTACCATCCTGTAGAAAACGTAACAGCTTGATTTGAAGGTGCGAACTCATTTCACCGATTTCATCAAGAAATACAGTGCCGCCATTTGCTTGCTCAAAGATGCCTTTGTGGCCTTGTTCATGATTGAATGAACCCGGCGCATGACCAAAAAGTTCGGTTTCTGCTACATCGTCAGGCATCGAAGCACAACTCAAAACTAGGAATGGCTTGCTCGCGCGGCTAGAACGGCTGTGGCAAGCTTTAGCAAGCATTTCTTTACCGGTCCCCGTTTCGCCCTCAATCAACAATGGTTGGTCAAGCACAGACAGCTTCTTAGCTTGGTTCATTAGTGCTTTATGACGGTTCGATATACCAACAAAGTGCTCAAAACCCAGAGGATTATGCAACGGTAGTGCTTCTTCAATTCTGGCAACTTGCTGACTAGAGCGAATCGTCATTAGAGTACTCGCTAGAGTCGAGTTTTGCGCTTCATCTCGGATATAAACGGGCATCAACTCTAGAACATAGTCCAAGCCATCAATCACAAGGTTTTCCCGTGTTCGGCCATTCACACCTTCAGACCAACGAGAGAAACGAACACTTGGTAACAAAGCACCGATTTGAGTACCAATCACTTCTTGCTTGTGAAGGCCAAGCAATGAAAGTGCAGACATGTTTGCCATGTCTACGGCACCTTTAAGGTCGATGGCAAAGACCGGATCGGGCAAGTTATCAACTAGCGAGAGCAACTCCGTATTGTGGCGCTCCATCGGCATAAACTGGATTTTACGTACGTCTTTCACCCCCGGAATACGGCGGATTTCAGCCATCAGCTCACTAAACGTATCAAAATCAATATCTGGGCAATTCAAATAGATAATACCGCTAATATCAATTTCGATACCACGCAAGTCGATGCTTTTAGACGCTAAAATATCGAGCAGTTCTCGGGTCAAGCCGAGTCGATCTTCACATAAGACTTCAAGACGCACTGAAAATATCCCAATTCACGACTGTCAGGAAAAGTTGACAGTAGTTTCTATCATGCTTGGAATGGCGTCAAGCAATCCTATCCATCAAAGTTGATATTCGTTACGGTTTCATCGTAATTGATGCAACTTTCGCCGCCACAGCCTTGCGTATGGTGCCCAATTTAATCTGACGGTCAGGATACCATGGTAGTGGACGCAATAAGGTCATCGCTTTCAAGCCCAAACGTGCCGTTAGAATACCAACACCTAGCCCCTGCCCCGCACGAGCGGAGACTTTGCCCGCAAGGTCCATCGACATCAAGTCCATACTGGCATCAATAGCGAGCTCACTGGCACCAGCCGCCGCCATATTGACAAATACCGCTTTTAGTAGCTTGATGCGAGAGGCGTAACCTAGCTCTACCCCATATACCTTGGAGAGGTTGTCGATCATTTTGAAATTTCGCCACGCCACCAGCAACATATCAGCGGCAGCCAGAGGGCTCACGGCGACTAGGGCCGCACACTCGGTTGCGTGCTGTGATACGATTTTCGTTGCCAACTTGTCTTGTTGGCTCACCACCATCGAGTCATACATATCAAGAATTTCAGCGTCACTATGAGCAGGGTTAATGCTGTTCTGCCAACGATCAAAGCCCGGATTCTCTGCCATCACACCACTTTGTTCTGCTACGGTTTCGCAAAAGGCTTTCCCTTTCCCAACGCTCTCACTATTAACAAGTGCTTCTGCTTCTTCTTGAACACTAAAATGATTTCGTAGTTTTCGCAGTTTCCAAAGCTCTTTACCCATCGCTCCTAAACCAAGCGAAGCGATCGCAGCAATAAACCCCGTCCAGCTTAAGGCCAGCCAATCAGAAGCCTGAATTGCGGTTATAACCGAGTCCACCGCTTGCCAGCCAACCAAACCAGCAAAGGTGGCAAATGCGCCAGTCGCAAGCCATTTTCTGCCCGGTTTTGGACGAATGACATGCTCGAGTTGCAATTCCTGTTCAGTCTCCTGGCGCTCTTCTTTAACTTCAACAGGTACGAATGTTTCTTTTTCGCCGAATGTTTGCTGCGCCGTTAACTCCGGTTGATTCGATTGCTGCTCTTTTTCCATTGCCTTTTCAGAGAAAACTTGTTTTTGTTTCAACTCACTCATTTCAATTTATCTCCAATCAGGTAATCCAGTGCTTTGTCTAAGCGTATGTGCTTCACTGGCTCATCATTCGGTGAGGGCATTGGACGGAATGACGTAAAATCAAACCCGTTGTTTTGCCAATAAGCCGCATTTGGTAGCTTTTTCGGTACTTCTCCCGGAAACATCGTCATCGGCTCACCATCCAACGTCGTACCCTGTAACGCCGGAATCGTCTTATCTCCAGAAGAAATAAATCCCGTCGTGGTTGATTGGATAGAAGCGATACTCATGCAACTCATCTCGATATTCTCGTAGGCTGCGGTTTGCCACGCTGGATGCACCATTTGTTGTAGCAAAGACACTAAATTGGGATGCTGATCGGGCGTTATGTGATCCGCTTTTGTGGCAGCAAACAGCACTTTGTCGATTTTCGGTGAGAATAAACGGCGCAAAAAGCTACTGCGACCATAACGAAAGCTATGCATGATCTGCTCTAGCGCTTGGCGCATGTCGTAAAACGCTTCATCGCCGGCATTGAGAGGCTGCAAGCAATCCACAAGTACAATCTGGCGATCGAAGGTCGCAAAATGATGCTTATAAAACGCTTTCACTACTTTCTGTTGGTATTCCTGAAAACGCGCTTCGAGCATCGCCAAGTTGCTGCCCTTAAGCGCCTTGCTTTCCGAACCAGCACGACACGGAAAAAACTGCAGCACAGGCGCGCCTGCGAGCTCACTAGGTAATACAAATCTTCCTGGTTGTACCCAATGAAGACCTGCGTCTTTACAGGCATGAAGGTACTCGGTGTATGTATGCGCAACTTTCTCGAGTAGTTTCTCGTTCACTTCAGCAGAAAGATCCACCTTTTCTAATTCAGACAGCCAAGCTTTGGCTAAATCGCCACGCTGGCCTTTAAGTGCATCAAACTGAGTTTGCGACCACGTCGCAAAGTCCATGTCCAATAACGGCAGGTCGAGCAGCCACTCTCCTGGATAGTCGATAATATCAACATTTAAAATTGCGGTTTTACTCAACAGCTTTTTCGTGGTTTTATTTGGTTTGTACTTGAGCGCTAAGCGAATCTCACTCACATCCCGTGTTGGTACTGGCCATTGAGGTGGGGTCGCATGGATCTGGCTCATCGCTTCGTCGTAAGCGAAACGTGGCACCATCATATTCGCTTGAGGTTCACGCTTCGCTCCAATAAGACGCTTATCTCTGGCTGCAGTCAAAAGAGGCAAATTATCATGGGTAGCGGTATGGAGGAGCTGATTCACTAATGACGTGATGAATGCCGTCTTACCTGCACGAGAAAGTCCGGTGACGGCAATTCGAACATTGGAATCCATACCTCTGTTGATAAAGTCATTGACTTCTTTCTTTATTCTTTTCATTGCGCTTCTTTATCTTACTCCGCTCTAAAACAACGTTATCAGCCACTTCGGGTATTAATCTATGAATACTTACCTTTCAATACTGAACTCTATGAGTCTAACTTTATATACCTTAATAAAAGATGAACAAAACATTCGCTTAAAGCAGGATGAAAAAAGAAAAGCCTCTGAGTGGTTCAGAGGCTTACTTAATCAACACTAAAGCATTAGTGACCCTATTTATGCTGATTACTGTGTTGAACAGAAACCTGCTTTCTTTGAGTCTAGTCGTCTTCGATTAATTTATAGATAACAAATAGAGCGATTTCTAAAATCAGCCACAATACACACGTGATGGTCACGTACTTCTCATCAAAGATGCTGATGCCGTGAAGGATCAAGTCGTAGCCAACAAAGCCACCTACCACTACAGCAAGGATAATTTGTAGAATCTGAATAAAACGAGGCATGCCGTCTCCTAATTATTGTTCGCATAACGTTTGATTGCTATGCCCTGAGGTTTATATCTACATTATATAGACAAAAAGTGCAGTTTTCGCTGCACTTTTGTCAAATGTTTGCTAGGTAAATCAGCACCTTGTCACATTCTCTCTACTGAGACAATGTAAGATTACCGTTTGCCTTACGCTTCCATCTCTTGGATTTTCACTTTCCAAGTGTCAGGACCGATTTGGTGCGCGTTAACGCCATTTGAGTCGACAGCCACTGTTACTGGCATATCTTCAACTTCAAATTCGTAAATCGCTTCCATACCTAAATCTTCAAATGCGACAACGCGAGCTTTCTTGATCGCTTTCGCCACCAAGTACGCCGCGCCACCAACAGCCATTAGATAAACCGCTTTGTGATTCTTGATAGATTCAACCGTTGCAGGACCACGCTCAGCTTTACCGATCATGCCCATGATGCCTGTTTTTTCGAGCATCATATCGGTGAATTTATCCATACGCGTTGATGTTGTTGGGCCAGCAGGACCAACGACTTCATCACCAACTGCATCGACAGGGCCTACGTAGTAAATGAACTTACCGTTTAGATCTACGCCTTCTGGTAGACCTTCGCCATTATCTAGCATGCCTTGAATACGTTTATGGGCAGCATCACGGCCAGTCAGAATTTTACCTGATAGAAGAACGGTTTCGCCTGTCTTCCACTCTTGTACTTCTTCTTTAGTAATCGTGTCTAAGTTTACGCGACGCGTGTTTTCTCCCGCTTCCCAAGTAATGTCTGGCCAATCTTCTAGTTTAGGTGGCGTGAGCTCTGCTGGGCCGCTGCCATCAAGCGTGAAGTGTACGTGACGAGTCGCCGCACAGTTCGGAATCAAACAAACAGGCTTAGAAGCCGCGTGCGTTGGCGCCGTTTTGATCTTAACGTCGACAACAGTTGTCAAACCACCAAGGCCTTGCGCGCCGATACCAAGTTTGTTCACGCGATTGAAGATATCAAGACGAAGCTCTTCTTCTGCGTTTTGCGGGCCACGGTCAATAAGCTCTTGAATATCGATGTGTTCCATTAGAGATTCTTTTGCCAATACCGCTGCTTTCTCAGCCGTACCGCCAATACCAATGCCAAGCATACCTGGTGGACACCAGCCCGCGCCCATTGTTGGTAGCGTTTTCTCTACCCACTCAGCAATATCGTCAGATGGGTTTAGCATCACCATCTTAGTTTTGTTTTCACTACCGCCGCCCTTCGCTGCGATCTGAATTTCAACTTTATCGCCCGGTACCATGTTGATGTGTACGACAGCAGGCGTGTTGTCTTTGGTATTAATACGTTTACCGGCAGGATCCATAAGTACTGACGCACGCAACGGGTTGTCTGGGTTCGTATACGCTTGTCGAACACCTTCATCTACCATCTGCTGAACCGTCATGTCGGTTGAGTCCCATTGCACGCCCATACCGATGTTGACGAAACACGTCACGATACCAGTATCCTGACAAATTGGTCGGTGACCTTCTGCGGACATTCGGGAGTTAATTAGGATCTGAGCAATCGCGTCTTTAGCGGCTTGGCTCTCTTCGCGGTGATAGGCTTTTTCAAGAGCTTGAACAAAGTCTAGCGGGTGGTAGTAAGAAATATACTGTAGCGCATCAGCGACACTGCTGATCACATCCTGCTTGCGTATTACCGTCATTACATGCCTCGTTATAGTTATGCTTCCATTATTGGCTTGGCTTCAATCGTGTTTGTTGAGCTTATTGCTCTTTTGAGCTTCGTTTTTTATAAACAATTGTCGAACGGCTGATATCGACACACGAAACGCTGAAGTCGCCTACTTGTAAACCATCTCAAAACCCTATGAATAGAGGGAGTTTGGCTATACAGAGGAATATGATACTCTTGCTGCCCATGACATGCCATGCAGTGAACGATCTCTTTGTCACAAATTACACAAATGAACAACATGGACAATCAATTCATTGATTTTAAAGCGCTGGAATATGCACCAGAGTTTGCTCTTCACCTCTTTTCTCGCATTCAACACCAGCCTTGGGCGATGTTGCTGCGTTCTGCATCAGAAACGCATATCGATAGCCGCTTCGATGTGTTGGTTGCCAACCCAATTGCAACGTTAGAAACCACTGCCGAAATTACACAAGTTGAAACGCCATCGAATGCCTATTCAACTCAAGATGACCCATTCGCGCTGCTTCATCAGTTGCAAGAACAGTGGCTTCCTCACGTTGAGTTAAATAAAGAATTGGATTTGCCTTTTGTCGGCGGAGCGCTCGGTTACTTCAGTTACGATTTAGGTCGACGCGTAGAAACGATGCCAGAACTGGCCGAAAAAGATCTCAACACGCCCGATATGGCGGTAGGTCTGTATGAATGGGCCGTCGTTGTTGACCACCAGCTAAAAAAAGCATGCCTAGTTGGTCAGAATATCGAGCAAGCTTGGCAGTGGTTAAACGAGCAAAAAACAGAACAAACCGTTGCCTTCGCTTTGTCTGGTGCTTGGCAGTCAAACATGACGAAAGAGAGCTACGCTACTCGCTTTGACAAGGTGCAAGAATACTTGTTGAGCGGTGACTGCTATCAGATCAATTTGGCGCAACGCTTTAACGCACCGTATCAAGGCTGTGAGTGGCAAGCGTATCTAAAATTAGAGTCCGCCAACCAAGCGCCATTTTCCGCTTTTATCCGTATGCCAGAGTCTTCGATTTTGAGTATCTCTCCAGAGCGCTTTTTAGAACTCAAAGATCGCGTCATTGAAACGAAACCAATCAAAGGTACTCGCCCACGCAGCGAAGATCCAAAGCAAGATAACGCTAATGCCCATGACTTGCAGACAGCGGAAAAAGATCAAGCAGAGAACCTGATGATTGTCGATTTGCTGCGTAATGACATTGGTCGAGTTGCATCACCAGGTAGCGTTCACGTGCCAAAGCTGTTTGAGATTGAAAGCTTCCCTGCAGTGCATCATTTGGTGAGCACCATTCGTGCGAATTTGGATGAACAATACTCTCCTGCAGATTTGCTGCGAGCGTGCTTCCCGGGCGGTTCAATTACGGGCGCACCTAAAGTTCGCGCAATGCAGATCATTGAAGAGTTAGAGCCGCATCGACGCAGCGCGTATTGCGGCAGTATTGGCTACATTTCTCGCCATGGTCGTATGGATACCAGCATCACCATCCGCACTCTCGTAGCGGAAAATCACAAACTGTACGCTTGGGCAGGCGGCGGCGTCGTTGCAGATAGCGATTGCGCCTCGGAATATCAAGAAACGTTGGATAAGCTCTCAAAGATTTTACCAGCGCTGCAATAGTAGGTTTCGACAGATGACAACGTCGCTTGAATCCTGCTAACGAAAACAAGCAAAAACGCCTCCAGTACGGATAATGCCGCTCGTTTAACAGCGAGTGGCATATTTCTATATCTCGTCATCCTGCACAGCGACGAAGAAGAAGCGTGATACAGGTTCTTCTATTCAAGCACTTTATGGTCAAATTTGTTTCATTATCCGCTCAGCGTGCTGCTAATAGATTCTTAGTCTCGTCAAGGCTCGCTAGAATGACCTAAAAAACATCGTTAAATGATCGGCATTATCTCCAGTATGGAGCGTTTTTTGTGTGTTTTATTTACAGGTACTTTGGCTTTTAGCCGCTGGCTAACAAGAATCCGTTTTTTAAGAGGCAGCGTCTACTGCTCAAGCCACTTACACATGATCTGTTCAATATCGGTTGCGGTATACGGTTTAGTGAGGATGTCGTCCATGCCTGAATCAATGCACTTTTGACGCTCTTCGATAGTAGTGCCAGCGGTTAATGCGATAATAGGATGAGTAAAGCCACGCTCTCTCAGATACATCGTCGCCTCATAACCATCCATTTCTGGCATTCGGCAGTCCATAAATATCAGTTCGTACTCTTTGTTTTTCACCGCTTCTAAAGCTTCTTTCCCATTGGCTTTTAAATCAGGCGTAATGTCGAGTTTTTTCAGCATTTGAGTAACTATCACTTGGTTCATTCTGATGTCATCAACCACCAATATTGAGCGTCCTGCCAAATCACTTCGCTCTATGGTAGCTAATTCCCCCTCTGCTGCGCCTGGGGCTTGCCCCTCCTTTAGAGGAATAGAGACTTTGAAGGTGGTACCTTTGCGTTCTTCACTTTCAAAGCTAATCTCGCCCTGCATCAAATCCACTAGATTTTTACAAATCGCAAGGCCCAAACCTGAGCCTTCAAAACTGCGCTTCGCCGAGCGATCTACTTGCACAAATGGGTCAAATAATGAGGGCTGTGCTTCTATCGGGATGCCAATACCCGTGTCTTCAACCTCAAAATGCGCAATACCGTTTATCCACTCCACTCGCAGCACCACCCCACCCAAATGAGTAAACTTAATAGCATTTCCCACCAAGTTGACCAAGATCTGTGTAATTCGCTCTAAGTCACCAACTAAAAACTCGGGAATACCGAGCTTTTTATCGATGGAGAAATGAATTCGCTTTTCTGCTGCTTTAGCTGAAAATACGCCCATGATGGCTTTTTCAAGCTCTTCCCAAGCAAAGACCTTATCGATGATTTCCATCATACCGGCATTCATCTTGCTGAAGTCGAGAAGATCGTTAATGATGACCCTCAACAAGTCTCCCGATTGAGTCAGGTTGTTTAGGTAATGGCGTTGCTCTTCACCTAACTGTGTTCGACTTAGTAGTTCAGCACTACCTAATACGCCATTAAGAGGTGTACGCAACTCGTGGTTAATCATGGCGACAAACTCTTTCGTCGCTTTTTCCGATTCCTCTGCCCGCTTTCGCAGCTCCACTTCTCGCTCTAAACTCAAATGACGGCCAATGACCCCATGAACCAAATCCGATACCAGCTCCATCTGTTTGGAAATAAAAGACTGATCGATTTGATCCAACTGAACAGAGAAGATCAACTCCCCTACTGTTTGCTTGTCAATGATGATAGGCAAATGAAAGTTCTCCCCTTGCCAATTGGGGACAGTCTTAATCGTATTCTCATGGCGAAGCTGTAAATGACCAAAATGATGTCGGCGCAAAGAAGAAAGTTTTGTGGAATCAAGATGTAAGTAAGCCGCAGAAATGACTGAGTTCGAAGTGAGCTGCTCAATAAAACTAGCAATCATAGCTTCATCAAACGTGCTCGACAAAAAAGTTCGACCAAACTTAATCAGCGTCGCGTCAACTTTCTCTTCAAACTCAAACTTGCGTAAATCCTTTTTTGATTTCAACTCAAGCTTTTTCAAAGCAACACTTAGCTGTTGAGTAGATTCATAAAGTTCGAAGCTCTTCTGCTCCAATAACCGCTCAGCTGCTTTTCTTGATTCGATTTCTCGTTTGAGTTTCCTTTCTAGCGAGGAACTTCCTGTCATATCGTTCTTATTGTGCCTCTAACCAAAAGCGGACCTGGCTACCATCTTCTGACTGGTTTTGGTGTTTGATATGAATAACTTCACCAAAGTGCGCTGCGCAGCCTTTTATTAGACCTAAACATACGTGAGACATGCACCGCGCACTCCGATAATCAAACACCATGTTTGATTGAGTCTCGCTGATAAAATCAAACTGAGGAGGATTAGCATCTGGGTAGAGCTTTTTGACCTCGACATGAATAAAATCTTCAACATGTCGAACAAATTGAAATGTCGTTTCACACTGCTGCAAACTGGCGTGACTAGGAATCGAGCGAAGTAAATTCAAAAAAACGCACTCTCCAAATACTTCTTGCAGTTGTTCAGGCGGAATACCAGATACTTTACTGAGATTCACAATCAATTTAACCAAGTCTTTATGATCGTAACTGCCAACTGCCGTATAAATCCCTTCGTCATTAGAAAGATCGAGCACTTGGTCTAACACATCGAGACCAAACTTCTCTTCCACTAACTCCATGAACTCGGTGAAAATAATCCCTTTCATTAGTCAATACTTGCCCCATAGTGACGTCTTAAAATAAAGAATGGTTTATAACCTTATAAGTTTCAAATTATTATACCCAAGCAGAGTGAGACACATGACACAAAGCAGGGAAAGAACCAATGGACATGCTTTGGTATTGCCGTACTACTACTTTAATACCGTACCAACGGCGATAGCACCGCGCCTCTTGCGGCCATTGAGTATAATAAATAGTGGTTAGGCACAATAAATAAGGATTTGGTTTGGTTATCGACAAAACACAATTACTGCAAAACTTTCAATTTCGGCTTCCAACGGGTTACCACAAAGAGTCCCTCGCGCGACTGAAATGGATGAAAGGAAAATCACTGCGAGACGCAGCGGTCTTAATTGGTTTTGTAGAACGCCCGGAGGGGCTGCAGGTCATTTTGACAAAGCGAGCAGCGCACTTGCGTCATCATCCGGGACAAATCAGTTTCCCCGGCGGTAAGTTTGAGCAGGAAGATCATCATCTAATCAATACGGCATTAAGAGAAACCAAAGAAGAGATCGGCATAGAAGATGAACATATTCATGTATTTGGCCAGCTTCCAACATTGCCAACGATTAGTCAGTTTAATGTGACACCGTTTTTGGCCTTTATTTCTCCTGAGTATAAAACGCATATTGACCCAAATGAGGTGGAGTCTGTTTTTGAAGTTCCTGCTAACCACATTCTGAATCCGAAAAAGTTGTACAGCACCAAGTTTGACCTAAAAAACAGCAGTCATCGTGTATTTGCTATCCCATATAGACAGCATTTCATCTGGGGCATGACCGCACAAATCATCGAATCAATGCAAAAACATATCATTTCACATTAAAAACTTCTGATATCGGTATTTTTATGGATGCGATCATCATGCGCATCAATATTAATAAAACGTTGCTTCATAAACATTCATTCACATTAGATTAATTTGCCGTTTTCACCGCAAACGCTTGCGGTGAAATAAATTTATACAAACAGCCCTATCGATAAGTTTTTCTAATTTTACTCATTAGCAGAAATCACGAGTAGCACATCATTTTCGTGATAAAAAGCAGGTTTTTGACATATCATTCAATAAGCGTAAGCAATAAATGATTTAGATCTAATTTTCCTAGTGTAAAATCTTGCAAAATTACTCCCGACTTATTTCCTGTTCCCAAAATGAGTAACTAAAAAATGAATACAACTACTTCTGCGGTTTCTACCGCACAATCGTCTAGTAAGTTTTCTTACAAAGACTTTACCTGGTGTCTGTCCCTTTTTGGTACGGCAGTAGGTGCCGGTGTACTATTCCTTCCTATTAAAGCAGGTGCAGGTGGCTTTTGGCCATTAGTAATCCTAGCCCTAATCGCGGCACCAATGACTTGGTTCGCACACAAATCTTTAGCTCGCTTCGTTCTTTCTGCGAAAAACCCAGAAGCGGACATCACTGACACAGTAGAAGAGCACTTTGGTAAGACTGGCGCAAACCTTATTACGTTCGCTTACTTCTTCGCTATCTACCCAATCGTACTTATCTACGGTGTTGGTATCACAAACACGGTTGACTCTTTCCTAGTTAACCAAATGGGTATGGAATCTATTCCTCGCTGGCTACTTTCCGGTGCACTTATCGCTGCAATGACAGCGGGCGTAGTGTTCGGTAAAGAGCTTATGCTGAAAGCAACTTCAGCGATGGTTTATCCTCTAGTGTTCATCCTACTAGCGCTGTCTGTGTACCTAATTCCTGGTTGGAACACTTCAATGATGGAAGTATCACCTGACTGGGGTGCAATGCCAGCTATCGTATGGCTAGCAATCCCTGTTATCGTGTTCTCTTTCAACCACAGCCCAATCATTTCTCAGTTCTCTAAAGAACAACGTCGTGTATACGGTGATGACGCAGTTAAGAAAACTGACGCTATCACTGGTGGTGCAGCGATGATGCTAATGGGCTTTGTAATGTTCTTCGTATTCTCTGTTGTGCTTTCTCTGTCTCCAGAGCAACTAGCAACAGCACAAGAGCAAAACATCTCTGTTCTTTCTTACCTAGCAAACGTTCATGAGTCTCCACTGATCTCTTACTTAGGTCCACTGGTTGCTTTCGCGGCTATCACTTCTAGCTACTTCGGCCACTTCCTAGGTGCGCATGAAGGTCTAGTTGGTCTAGTGAAATCTCGTTCAAAATCGCCAGTAAGCAAGATCGAGAAGATGTCTCTTATCTTCATCGTAATCACAACTTGGATCGTTGCTATCGTTAACCCAAGCATCCTAGGTATGATTGAAACAATGGGCGCACCGATGATTGCGGCAATCCTATTCTTGATGCCTATCTTCGCAATGCAAAAAGTTCCAGCGATGGCTAAGTACAAAACTTCAGCACCTGTGCAAATTTTCACAGCAATCTGTGGTCTTGCTGCCATTAGTTCTGTAATCTACGGCGCTCTTTAATCATCCCTGCCCTAGCACGGTATGATTAATCCAAAAATATAACGATAAAATTAAGCCTCCCAACTCCCCTTGGGAGGCTTTCTTCTGAGGTAATCGATATGATTAGTGTTTTTGATATCTATAAAATCGGTGTTGGACCTTCAAGCTCACACACTGTAGGCCCAATGAAAGCGGGTAAAGAGTTTATTGATGATCTTCGTGCGATGGGAAAGCTGCGCGACATCACTAAAATCACCGTTGACGTTTATGGATCACTATCACTGACAGGGAAAGGTCACCACACAGATATTGCTATCATCATGGGTCTTGCAGGCAACACTCCTGAGAAAGTTGATATCGATTCTATCCCGGGCTTTATCGCTCGCGTAGAAGAAACTGAACGCCTTCCTGTTGGCATGCACTGTCACACAGTATCGTTCCCACGTGAAGGTGGAATGAACTTCCACAAAACAAACCTTGAGTTACACGAAAACGGCATGCAAATCCACGCTTGGATTGATGACGAAAAAGCGTACTCAAAAACTTACTACTCCATCGGCGGTGGTTTCATCGTTGATGAAGAAAACTTCGGTAAAGAAGTTGAGAATCCAGTAAAAGTTCCTTACCCGTTTACAACGGCAGAAGAGCTTGTAAAGCAATGTCATGAAAGCGGCCTGTCTATCAGTGCGCTAACCATGAAAAATGAACATGCACTTCATTCTGACGAAGAAACTCGTACTTACTTCGCAAACATCTGGCGCACAATGCGCGAATGTATGGATCGCGGTATGAACGAAGAAGGCATTCTACCTGGTCCACTACGCGTACCTCGTCGTGCGGCAGCACTTCGTCAGCAACTGCTTACTTCTGAAAAAACAACGAACGATCCAATGTCTGTTGTTGACTGGGTAAACATGTTTGCTTTTGCAGTAAACGAAGAGAACGCAGCAGGTGGTCGTGTTGTAACTGCGCCGACTAACGGTGCATGTGGCATCATCCCTGCGGTACTGGCTTACTATGACAAGTTTATTCAAACCGTAACTGAGAAAGACTACATCCGTTACTTCGCAGCTTCTGGTGCAATTGGCGGCCTTTACAAGCGTAACGCGTCTATCTCTGGTGCAGAAGTTGGCTGTCAGGGCGAAGTTGGCGTGGCATGTTCTATGGCAGCAGCGGGCCTTGCTGAGCTTATGGGTGGTAGCCCAGAGCAAGTATGTATGGCGGCTGAAATTGCGATGGAGCACAACCTAGGTCTAACTTGCGACCCGGTTGCAGGTCAGGTTCAGGTTCCATGTATCGAGCGTAATGGTATTGCAGCTGTAAAAGCAATCAACTCAACTCGTATGGCACTGCGTCGTTCTTCTGCTCCTACTGTTTCTCTAGATAAAGTTATCGAAACAATGCTAGAGACAGGTAAAGACATGAACGCGAAATACCGTGAGACTTCTCAAGGCGGCCTAGCAGTAAAAGTTATCTGTTAATAAGCCTTGCTGAATATCGACGAAACCCGAGCCACTGCTCGGGTTTTTTATACTTCATTAACCATGAATAATGAGTTGTCACACCCAGCATAAAAAAACCTAAAACCTTGAATATATCCAAAATATTATGGATATCCCCGTAAAAAATCACATCCCTCTCCTAGCTTTATTGATAACGTAGCCAAAAATTAAACTTGGAGCACACCAACACATGATTAGGTTTGAAATTGGAAACCAAATCTGCGTTTGCTTGTCCGAAAACGAAATATCTTTAGAGCTCAATCAATCACTCCACCACTCCATTCCTGTCAACCCAAATGAGTACGCCATTCTGTCAACCATCGCCAAATACGGCAGCTTAAATACGCCAATTAGCCAGCGATTGATAGAAAGCAAAATCACTCAACAATACAAAATGACACTGCCTGAAAATGGCTTTAAAAACGCGGTGGCCGCTCTAAGAAAGAAATTTCGCAAGCTCACGGAAGAACACGTAACCACAAAAAAAAATATTATCGAAAATATTCACCGGACCGGATACTTCATCCCTTTTACTATGCAAAACAACCATCAGAATGGCATCGACCATCAACACAAGATCAATCAATACACAACAAACAGCCTTGGCAAAGCCCTTCGTATTTGTCTGCGTAATAAAAAGATCTATTCAGATACGCTGTGGGTCGTGTTGATCACAGCGATCATTTTCTTTGCCATCTGTTACTACGCGATAAACAGCATTGTGAAACATAATTATCTGGATAACGCCTTCGAAATTGCAGAGAACCTTTCCCAAAAGAGCTGCTTTGCTGATGAAAGAGAATTGAAGTCGCTCTTTGATAATGTAAAGCTGGTCGAATCGAGCATGATGCTGGACCGTTTCAATATCCGGTGTTTAGTCACCCCCGAAACCGTTGTCCCTGTCAGCAAAAAAGCATTTGAAGAGTGGAGTAATAATAGCAATTATACGACCCAATCATTTGACTTGAATAACGCGACCGTTTTGGTTCGTGTCAAAAACATTAACTTATCCGACAACGTTGAAAATCATATTTCGCGTTTTTTTCTTTCCGGCATGAAGCTATCAACCAATACAGGGACCTCTTTAGAAATTGGTAACACCAATGAACGCTTTTTCAACTATCACGTTAAGAACAGCGGCTATAAAGAGGTGTATTACATCTCTGGACCGTTTCAAAGCATCATTTTATTAAGCTTGCTGTTTCTCATAATACTGCGTCATCGCTCTCTACAAGCCTTTATGGCTTATTTGTGTGCAATTCGACAATTTAAAATCAAACTGGAGCCGATTTATGACACTTCAGCGCAAAAGATTGTACATTACGAAGCGCTCTCGCGGTTTAAGGTAAAAAATACGCAACGGTTTATTGAGACACTGATCCGCAATGGGCTGCTCCTAACTCATACCTTACTGGTGATAGAGTCCATCTATACTAAGCACAAAGCCTTGCCTATTCCTATCAGCATTAATGTTTGTCCTTCTTTGCTGCGAGGACGCAACTTTTCAATCCTACACAGAGAACTATCTAACCGAGATTGTCGTTTGCTGACGATTGAAATCACGGAAAATGCATCGATGTACTATACCTCCGAGATTTATGGCAATGTCGCGAAACTAAAAGCACTGGATTGTAAAATCAGTATCGATGACTTTGGCACTGGCAACAACAACGTGTCGCTCATCAGTAAAATCAATCCAGATTATTTGAAAATAGATCGGGAATTTGTGATTGGTTTAAAGTCGGACGATAAGAAAGTGGAAACGTTGCGTCAGTTAATCGCCATGGGAAATACGTATCGGTGTACCGTCATTGTTGAAGGCGTAGAAACGGCAGACAGTGCTCACTTACTCACAACATTAGGCGCCTATATTCACCAAGGTTATTATTATCCTATGCATTTCTAGCTTTTCTTAACCTCGTGAGTTACTTAAACTAGAGGGAATACTCTATTAAAGTTCGTGGCGGCATGAGGATATGCCGCCAATTTGTGGTTGAACGATGATTGCTATTAAACCCACCAAACTGAAAGATTTTTCGAGTTTGATGCAATTGGATGTGCAGGAAGAGCAGAAAGGATTTTCTACGCCGTTTGAAGTGGCTTATCAAAAACGCAATAAGTCTGAAGCGTTCTTTACGATTTATTCTGACGATCTATTAGTTGGCTATCTTGTTATCGATAAAGGCTTCTCCCAACATGCGCCCTTTGCCAAAAGGCACGAACTGGGGCTCAAGTACTTGATGGTTGATCGACGCTTCCAACGCCAAGGGGTTGGGAGTGAAGCGTTACGTAAACTGTTCGTTTATGCGTATACCATTGACCCTGAAAGCACCTCTCTTTGCGTCACTGTGCCACAGAGTCAGCAATACGCTATCAGTTTTCTTGATGCGTGTGGATTCATCAATACAGAGAAAACAACGTTTGGTGAGAACGAAAAAGAGTGGATTTTACGTCATCCACTGAGCTAGCAAGAAAAGTATAAAAAATAAGGAATATCCAGATACAACAAAGGCAAGCTCATGGCTTGCCTTTGTCTTCAATGCTCAATAAAAAGTGACTTATTCACCTTTGTAAATACAACCGGCTGTGCACGTTTCTTTGATTTCTACTTTGCTTAGCAACGGTAAACTTGGCTTAAGCTGTTGCCAAATCCATTTTGCTAGCACTTCGCTCGTCGGATTCTCCAACCCTTCAATGTCGTTCAGGTAATAATGGTCTAAACGATTGTAAATTGGTTTGAATGCCGCTTTGATTTCAGCGAAATCCACTACCCAACCAGTATGCGGGTCTACCTCACCTTCTACATAAAGACGAACTAAGAAAGAGTGTCCATGCAAACGACCACACTTATGGCCTTCAGGTACATGTGGCAAGTGATGTGCCGCTTCGAACATAAACTCTTTGTATATTTCTGTTTTCATCTTGATTCTCAGGCTTTAAAAAGACACGCAATACTAAGGAATTCACTGCCAACAGACAAGTGCTACTCAATACAAGCGTAGCAAAACGCCGTTTGTTCTCAGCGAAAATAATTAAACCTTTGTCCTGATAGTCGTATTTCTGTCATGCGCCAAACATTTGATTACACAGCACTCACATCACAATTACATATCCCCAACATGAGTGGGGTCACAATCATTCATTTCGTTGATCGCAGTGTGCATTTGTGCACATTAAGATTGTGCAGTTCGTTCCAATTACACTTATAAATTTATGCGCTCAACTATCACTTTTAAGCTCTTGCTCGCGTTAATTGCCGTCTTCAGCTGTGTTCTGGCTGCCTCTACGGCTTATCAATACCATCAACAAAAAACCTTAATCAATGATGTTCTCAGTGAACAGCTTCATGATAAGGCTAGTAATTATTTCGATAGCCTAAACATGATGATGCTAACAGGCACCATGTCGCAAAAAGAAACCTTGCGAAAAAAAGCACTCGCTCAAGAAGGGATTGAAGAAGTTCGCGTGTTGCGGGCCGATACCGTCACCAAGCTTTACGGACCAGGACAAGCAAACCAACAACCGGTCGATGATATTGATCAACGAGCTTTAAATGGCGAACTGGTCATTGAGCCAATTTCAGCCGATTGGGGGAACGGACTGGTTGTCGCGCTACCAATGAAATCAAGCGAAAATTATCGTGGCACCAACTGCGTTTCTTGCCATGTAGCACCAGAAGGCGAAGTATTGGGCGCGATTCGTTTGGAATACAACATGAACCACGTCAATTCAATGATCAATAAACAGGCAATGTTTGCGATGGGAATAATGGCCGTTATCGCGTTTGTTGGTTTTATTATAACGATGAGTTTGATTCGTAAGATCATTGTTCGCCCAATACAAAAAACGTCGCAATTCATGGCGAATGTGAGCAATAGTAAAGATCTATCTCAACGACTTGTTCATCACCAAAAAGATGAGGTAGGCCAACTTTCTATCGCGATTAATTCGTTTATGGACACGGTATCTGAGAGTTTAGAGCGTGTACAAGACACCTCCCACTCTCTTGCCAATTCAGCCAGTCAGTTAACGGATGTTGCACAATCAACAGACAAAGCGGCCAATAATCAACAATTGGAAACCAGTGACGTACAAAGCAACATCACCGACATGTTGCAACAACAAACCGCCGTTGAAGACTCAACCAATAACGCCACAGCTCTAGTCAACCACACCGTTGATGTTGCTACTCACAGCGCAAGCCAAGCACACAGCGTGAGCGAAGACATCAAACACTTGGTGAGCAATATTGACGGCGTACGGGAAAAAATCAGTTCGTTAAACCAAAGAACCGAGGAAGTGTCGTCCATTCTTGGGGTCATTAAAGGCATTGCAGAACAAACCAACCTGCTCGCGTTGAATGCTGCAATTGAAGCCGCCCGAGCCGGAGAGCAAGGACGCGGTTTTGCCGTCGTCGCAGAGGAAGTGCGTAACCTAGCTTCTCGGACCGCCGAAGCCACGGGCAACATTGAGCATATCATTTCTCAATTCCAGCAAGGGAGTGAAGAGTCCTTAGCCTCTGTGGATACTGTCTGCCAGTTTGCTCACCAACGTTCAGTCGATGTCGAGACACTTTCAGTCACGATGCATAACGTTGTCGATGAAATGCATCAAGTTCTGAAACATGCGGAAAACATTCAAAGCCAGACGCAAACCACATCCGACGTCAGTCAGCGTATTCAATCCAAAATTGATGTGATCACGCTGCATGCTGACGACACATCGCAATCAGCATCGCACACGCGTGATATTAGTGTTGATTTAGAGCATCTATCCGAACGTTTAGAGCAATTACTTAACCAATTCACACTTTCAGAGCATCAAAGAGTGAATAAATAGAGAGATTCTCCCCATCAAAATGAATATAAAGGTTGATGCGAGCGAATTGACAGGTAATATGTCTCGTTGAATCTGTAAAATGCTACCCAACTCAGCACTTAGCTTGTTTTTTGAACAAAAATGTTATTAGACAAGTACTTTAATAAGTGTTGGGTTGAATTTTTACCTCAATGGAGAATATTGAAAACATGACTTACGCGCCTGTATCAGACGTATTGAAAGGTCAGCTAGCAGTAGACAGCGAAGTGACTGTTCGTGGCTGGATCCGTTCACGTCGTGATTCCAAAGCTGGAATCTCTTTCCTTGCCATATATGACGGCTCTTGTTTCGACCCGATTCAGGCCGTGGTCCCAAATAATCTTAATAATTACGAAGACGAAGTACTAAAGCTAACGACTGGCTGCTCTGTTGAAGTAACTGGTAAGATTGTTGAATCTCCTGCAAAGGGCCAAGACTTCGAACTTGCTGCCACTGGTGTTAAAGTGGTTGGTTGGGTTGAAGACGCAGAAACTTACCCGATGGCAAAAACTCGTCACTCTATCGAATACCTACGTGAAGTAGCGCACCTACGTCCGCGCACAAACGTAATCGGTGCGGTAGCACGTGTCCGTAACTGCCTATCTCAAGCGATCCACCGCTTCTACCACGAGCAAGGTTACTTCTGGGTATCTGCGCCGTTGATCACTGCCTCAGATGCTGAAGGTGCTGGTGAAATGTTCCGCGTTTCTACGCTAGACATGGAAAACCTACCTCGTACAGACGCTGGCAAAGTAGACTACAACGAAGACTTCTTCGGTAAAGAAACTTTCCTTACGGTATCTGGTCAGCTAAACGCGGAAGCTTACGCTTGTGCACTAAGTAAGGTTTACACTTTCGGCCCTACTTTCCGTGCTGAAAACTCAAACACAAGCCGCCACCTAGCAGAGTTCTGGATGGTTGAGCCTGAAGTTGCGTTTGCAGAACTGGACGACGTTGCGAAACTGGCTGAAGACATGCTTAAGTACGTATTCAAAGCAGTACTTGAAGAGCGTCGCGATGACCTTGAGTTCTTTGCTCAGCGCATCGACAAAGAAGCCGTTAGCCGTCTAGAGAACTTTGTTTCTTCTGACTTCGCACAAGTTGACTACACTGACGCGATCCAAATCCTGCTGGATTCTGGCCGTGAGTTCGAATTCCCAGTTGAGTGGGGTATCGATATGTCATCTGAGCACGAGCGTTTCCTAGCGGAAGAGCACTTCAAAGCGCCGGTAATCGTTAAGAACTACCCGAAAGACATCAAAGCATTCTACATGCGTATGAACGATGATGGTAAGACGGTAGCGGCAATGGACGTTCTAGCACCTGGCATCGGTGAAATCATCGGTGGTTCTCAGCGTGAAGAGCGTCTAGACGTACTGGATGCACGTATGCGCGAAATGGGTATCGACCCTGAGCACATGAGCTGGTACCGCGACTTGCGTCGTTACGGCACAGTGCCACACGCAGGCTTTGGTCTAGGCTTTGAGCGTCTAGTATCTTACGTAACAGGCATGGGCAACGTTCGTGACGTGATTCCATTCCCACGTACGCCTCGCTCTGCGAACTTCTAATCACTTTTTAGTGAGACAGAATTGGAAAAGACCTCCCTAGTGGAGGTCTTTTATTTTGTGCTCAACCGTCAATACCATCTCCTAAGTAACTCAAGCTTGAGTTAGTCTTCTTCCTTATCTCTGTCCGCTTTTTCAGCATACTTTACGCCCACAATACATAAGCCAAACATTACGAAAGGGATCACGGCCGCGGTGTACTCTGTCCATGCCATATGAGAGAAAGACTTCGCCAAAATGAGATGCGCAAATACCAGTAAAAACGCACTAAAAATAGCAACGGCGATTAACCTTAACTCATGTTTAACCAACTGCTTTTTCATCTTAAATCCTGCTTAATCGTCCAAGGTCTGTCGACCTGAATAATGATTGAAGCATAATTTTCAAAAATGGCGCTGATACAGTTGGAGCAAAAAAACACTAAGCAGTTTAATGAGTTTCAATTCTGAGTAATTCGCGAAGCAAATCACCTAACCTTTTGATAGCACGTTCCAAACTCGTTTCTAAAGGAAGCGATGTATTCAGTCTTAAATAGTTTTCGTATTGATCACTTATCGAAAAGAGTTTGCCATAAGCGACGGTAACCTGCTCAGACAATAGTGCCTGATATACCGCTTTACTTGATATTCCATCTGGCAATTTCAGCCAAAGAAAGTAACCACCATCAGGACGTTGATAGGTAACCTCTTTAGGTAGGTGCTTTACAAGTAAATCCACGAAGTCAGCTTGACGTTGTTGCAGTGTCTTACGCAGCTTTCTCAGGTGGTTGTCGTAACTGTCGTTTTGTAAGTAATGTGCAACCCCCTGCTGAATAGGGGCACTCCCAGATAATGTCGATATTAACTGGAGCTTTTGAATAGTCTCGTTAAAACGCTTATTCACCACCCAACCCAAGCGGTATCCGGGGCATAAACTCTTAGAAAAAGAACCACAATGAAGGACACGCTCTTGCTCATCAAAGCTCTTTAATGAGTTCGGCCTTTTGTCAGAAAAATACAGCTCAGAGTACACATCGTCTTCGATGAGATACACATCATATCGATTGGCGAACTCAACAATGTATCGTTTGTGTTCATCAGACAAAGAAGCCCCGGTTGGATTATGAAAGTTCGTCATTAACCAACAAGCCCGAACATCTTCATTGGCAAAAGCTGCTTCGATTTGTTCAAGCGAATGCCCACTCTCATCATCGACACTGATTTCTATAGCCTTGAGCCCCAACCGTTCTACCGCTTGAAGTGCGCCATAAAACGTTGGGGCTTCGACAACGACGGTATCACCTGGTCGGGTGACCGCTTGCAAACTCAAGTTCAATGCTTCTAGCGCACCGGAAGTAATAACCACATCATCATGGGTTAGTGATATCCCATGATGAATATACCTCTGAGCGACGAGTCGCCTTAACGACTCAGCACCAGGAGGTAGGTTGTCTAGCAACTTATCCGGCCCCATTTTTCGTCCCGAGCTGGCCAAATTACGGTTAAGCGACTCTAAAGGAAACAAACACGGATCCGGAAACGCCGAGCCTAAATGAACAATATCCGATGTTGCTTGGTGCTTCAAAAACGAATACAACTCATCATTCAACTTAGTGCATGGCGTATTGTTGCTTTTAATTCCATTCGTATTGGTGAGACGTTCAAGCTCGGCAGTCACATAGTAACCAGATTGAGGCTTTGCTATCACCCAGCCTTGCGCCTCTAGCAATTGATAGGCTTGTAATACCGTACCTGCACTTACGGAATGATTGCGGCTGGTGACGCGTATTGAAGGCAGCTTCTCCCCTGCTCTCCAAGTATCTTGCTGAATTTGTGCCTTAAACAATTCGGCCAATTGACGGTATCGATTCATGTATCCCTCGTTTCACTTGCAGCCGCACCATAGCATACTTCGCGCCAGCATTCTGATATGGCAGTAGTCAATTTAGCAACGTAATTTATCAAGCTTGTTAATAGCAATTTCGACGACGAAGTGAGAATTTATGTTCCATACTTTTACTGATACGTCCGAGTGGTCTTAAATCTTTGCCTTGTCCGAAAAGCAAGGCATTCCACGGAGCTGAGAGTGTTAAATCCACTTAGACATCTATCTTTTAAGCCGGGAGGAAGCGATGAAAGTATTTACAATGGACGATCTCTCTTATCGCGGGAAACATAAAGGTGTACATAGCTGGGACCATCCTGGCGGCACAACCCCTTATTACTGGCATCCTGATTGGTTGCATATCGCTGAAGATGCTTTGGGTGAACACAAAAAGGCTGACCTTGAAGTCCCTGACGGAGAAGCAGCGACAGAAGAGCATGCAAAAGCGGCGATTCTCAAACACTTGAATGACGAGTAGTTTAGGCTCTATCACCGTTCAAGAATAGCGTTAGGCAGACGAATCCATCGTCGTATGCTTTAAACGCAGATAAAGCCAAAACCTGCCAAATAGTAAATTCTTCTGAATGAGAAGTACGCATCGTCTGTAGCTATCGAATGACAAAATAAGTCGATAGTTATCACATTAATTTTCATTACATCTGTTACATTTAGATAGTAATGGTGATGCACACCTCAACTCATGGATTATGAGAGAAAACAATAATGGCGAAATACAACGAAGAAGACATTAAATACAAAGGTGAATCCAACGGCGTACATTCTTGGAGTTCACCTTCCGGCCAACCTTATTATTGGCACCCAGATTGGCTACACGTAGCGGAAGATGCGACGGGCACACACCCGAAACAAAAGCTTGAAGTCGAAAAAGCGGAAGTCCCAACAGAGAAGCACGCGTTAAAAGCAATCTTAAAGCATATGAACGACTGGGCGACTGAGAAGCTTTCTTCTAATCCAGACATCGAAACCAATGCGGTTGAGTCTGAAATCGATCTGAAGAAATAACATCAATCGGCCTCTATACTTCTTACAAGCAAACGCTCCACCTTTAGTGGGGCGTTTTTGTCTCAACTAGTAACCGCCACTCCACGTAAATCACTAACGCAAAGCACTGAAGTCAAACGATTGGTACGTGAACAAAACTTCATCAACCATGGTATAAATCCCCTTCAAACTCTGTGCCTACCAAACGTTTTCATGGCAAAAACTTTAGTTATGTTAGAATTCTGTTTCAAATCGCAACTTTTTTAGGTTTTCTTTTCAGTAACGGTTGTAACCAATATTGCTGAAAGGTATAAATGTTAGCACACCCCTTCGATTAACATGGATGAAGATTATGTTTGAAAAAGTAGTTGCCGCTCCGGCTGACCCTATTCTTGGCCTTACTGAAGAGTTTAAAAAAGATGCTCGCGCAGACAAAATTAACCTTGGCGTAGGTATTTACAAAAACGAGCAAGGCGAAACCCCCGTTCTTGCAACAGTAAAGAAAGCTGAAGCAGCACTTGTTGAAACTGAAAAAACCAAATCTTACCTAACTATCGAAGGCACAGCTGAGTACGGCATTGCAGTACAAAAACTGCTTTTCGGCTCTGATGCAGAAATTGTAAACGAAAAACGCGCTAAAACAGCTCAAGCTCCAGGTGGTACTGGTGCATTACGTGTTGCTGGTGAGTTCATTAAACGCCAACTTGGCGATGTAAAAATCTGGATCAGCAACCCTACTTGGGCAAACCACAACGGCGTATTTACTGCCGCTGGTATCGAAACGGCACAATACAGCTACTACAACGCAGAAACAAAAGATAAAGACTTCGATGCAATGCTAAACGATCTGCAATCTGCATCTGAAGGTGACATCGTGCTTCTACACGGCTGCTGCCACAACCCTACAGGTATCGACCCAACTGCTGAAGAATGGGAAACATTGGCGAAACTAGTCGCAGAGAAGAAATTGCTTCCTCTATTTGACTTCGCATACCAAGGCTTTGCTAAAGGCGTGGAAGAGGATGCGGCGGGTCTTCGTACTTTTGCTAAGTACAACAAAGAAATCCTAGTCGCGAGCTCGTTCTCGAAAAACTTTGGCCTTTACAACGAACGCGTTGGTGCCTTCACGTTAGTAGCGGAATCAGAAGAAGTCGCAACAACCGCATTTTCGCAAGTTAAAGCCATTATTCGCTCTATCTACTCTAACCCACCTGCGCACGGCAGCGCGGTCGTGACTCACATTCTTGGCAACGCCGAAATGCGTGCGGAATGGGAAGCTGAAGTAGCAGAAATGCGTGACCGTATCCAAGAGATGCGTGAACTATTTGTAGCGACACTAAAATCAGAAGGTGTGGACGCAGACTTTAGCTTCATCGAACGTCAAAATGGTATGTTCTCTTTCTCTGGCCTATCTAAAGAGCAAGTAAACCGTCTGAAAGAAGAGTTCGGTATTTACATCGTCGGTTCAGGCCGAATCAGTGTTGCTGGTATGACGAAGTCAAATATGGGCCCTCTGTGTAAAGGCATTGCAGCGGTTTTATAATCGATAGTCGCATACTTTATTAAAAGAAAAGGTCAGCATAAGCTGACCTTTTTGTTTTTATTTATTGCCAATAAATGAACCGGTCCGCTAGTAGACAAACTTCAAACTCAGCCCCACTTCATTGACATAATCAGAGCTTTCACCGCTGTAATCGGTATCTCTAAACTGATAAAAAAGACCGGTACCAATAACATCATGCCACTGGTAGTTAAAACCTATCTTAAAATTGTTCTCATCGACGATATCACTGCGGTTAACTTCCACCTCGGCCGTCGCAATAAGTTGTTCACTGAATAAGTAATTCACCCCAACGGTGACGGCTTGAAGCAATTCGCTATCTGAAGATAACGTATTATCCGTTTTGTCGTCCGTCGCTTTCGCTTTGATTGCACCTATTCCATATTTACCGTAGATATCGAATTGATCCGTAATCCCATAACGATAACCACCACCAAACAACAAACGGTCAATGCGAAGAGTAAAGTCGTCCGGATGGAAAAACTGCGCCGAGTAATCGACATTAAACAACCAGTTCTCAGTAAATAAGTAATTACCACCGAGCCCAATTGTGGTCGCGTTCGAATTATCTAACCACTCTTCATTTGTGGTTCCGGCACCCACATCCAGGTGAATGTGTTCATACCCAAATTTTTCTGCTTGGTCCATGACCGCCGCGCTAGTTACTGCTGGCAAAGCAGCTAAAGACGCAAGCAATAAACTTCTCACCATTCGACTTCCTTTCATGAGAATTATTTAAACACCGCCCCCAAATCATCTTGAGTGGCTTAGTTCAACAAAAATAACTTAGTTTACAGACGCAGTAACGATTTGAAATCTGCTATGCCTCTAAATCAAGCATTGGCCCAAATATATCGACCACGTCCGCTCACCTTTTAAGTGACTATATAGTAGTAGAAATGCCGATTCCTTATCGTGCGATATGTCAGAATCTTATGACTGAGCACGAAAATCAAGGTTCAGATAAGACTCTGTTTTAAAACTAAGTTAAGATTACTTTATTATTTGCGAACTAAAAGGCACCTTCGATGGATGCAGAACTTCTCGAGATTTATAACTTTCTCGCCAAGTACCCCCCGTTCAATGAACTCCCTGAAGAAACACTAAACAAGGTGACAGAGAGTGTCGAGATCTCGTACTACCGAGAAGATACCCCAATTATCCATTTTGGAGACTATATCCAAGATCTCTACGTGGTGCGAAGCGGGGTCGTAGAAGTTTATCGACGCAAAGGAGAGCTTTATAACCGTCTTGATGAAGGTGACCTATTTGGCCAGATGGGAATGCTAACCAACAACAAAGTACGCTTTCCGGTAAAAGCCATTGAAGATACTCTGCTCTACTGTATTCCTGGTGACGTTTTCCAAGAGATATACGACAACTTTGATTCCTTTGCGGACTTTGTCGAAGTGGAAAATAGTGCTCGTTTACGCCAAGCCATTTCAGAAAACAAAGATGCCAATGACCTGACGACATCGAAAGTGAAAACCTTGCTGACTGGCGATGCTCATACGATTGATCGAGGACAGACAATCCAGCAAGCCGCGCAGCAGATGGCGAATGACAACGTATCTGCTCTGCTTATCGTCGATCCAGATTTCGTTCGTGACGAAGATGACCCACAGTCTCCGGTACTTGGTATTATTACTGACCGTGACTTGTGTACCCGTGTGTTAGCCGAAGGCTTGTCTCCACAGGACGATGTATCAAGTGTGATGACCACTGAAGTCATGTCTCTTGATCACAATGCCTACATCTATGAAGCAATGTTAACCATGCTGCGTTACAACGTGCACCATCTGCCTGTGGTTAAAAACCAATTACCTATTGGTATTATCGAAACAACCGACATTGTTCGTTATGAATCACAAAACTCGCTCTTATTGGTGAGCAGCATTTTCCAACAACAGACCATCGAAGATTTGGCAGTTGTTGCTGAAGAAGTAAAAAGCAGCTTTGTACGCCTGGTCAACGAAGATGCCAACTCACACATGGTGGGCAGTGCGATGTCCGTGATTGGTCGAAGCTTCAAACAGCGTCTGTTAGAAATGGCTGAAGAAGAGCTTGGCCCACCACCAATTCCTTATTGTTTCCTTGCACTTGGCTCAATGGGACGTGATGAGCAACTGTTGGTGACTGACCAAGATAACGCCATCATTCTAGATGAGACCTACCAAGAAGAGAAACATGGTAAGTACTTCGAAGCTTTAGCGAAATACGTCAGTGATGGATTAGATGCCTGTGGCTACAAGTATTGTACGGGCGATATTATGGCAACCAACCCATTATGGCGCATGACTCGTTCAGAGTGGGAAGAGTGCTTCGCTGACTGGATTGATAACCCGAACCCGAAAGCGCTACTCAACGCATCCATCTTTTTCGATTTGGATGGCGTTTACGGTCGCTTAAAATGGGCAGAACAATTAACCAGCTTTATTGTTCGTCGTGCGCGTAAAAACAATCGCTTCTTAGCCTGTCTGGCTCGCAACGCACTTAACCGAACGCCGCCACTTGGCTTCTTTAAAGACTTTGTGATGGAGAAAGATGGCAGACACAACAACTCCATCAACCTCAAACG
Organism: Vibrio sp. JZG10; assembly: GCF_054064075.1. Lineage (NCBI taxonomy): Bacteria > Pseudomonadati > Pseudomonadota > Gammaproteobacteria > Vibrionales > Vibrionaceae > Vibrio > Vibrio sp. JZG10. Next base: position 59,902 of record NZ_JBSUGE010000022.1, on the reverse strand, counting down.
TCGCGGTACGGCTCCTCTGGTCGACTTAATTCGTGTTCACTCTCTGGCGGTTGGTTCACGTGCACAGAACTCGTTTGAGCGTCTCGACGACATCATTGATGCTGGCATTTTGCCAAAAGGTCGTGCACAAGACTTAAAAGACGCACTAGAGTTTATTTCCATGGTGCGTATTCGTCACCAAGCGACGGACGTGGAATTAGGCATTGACCCAGATAACAATATCGAACCAGAAAATCTCTCTGAATTTGAACGTCGCAACCTAAAAGATGCTTTCCAAATCCTAAGCAATGGGCAGAACTTCCTTAAGTTCCGCTACCAAGCGAATAAGAGCTTTAAGTGAGGTTGAACATGATCAAAAAGCTCTTTCAGAAGCCAACCATTCAGTGGCCAACGAAATTTGAACAAAAGTTGGAGATGGCTAAAGATGAGAATTTAATTGCGTTTTATAGCAATAAACCACCTGCACCAGAGACCCCGCTGTCTGAGGTGGAGTTCGTCGCGCTAGATTTCGAAACGACGGGGTTGAATCCCGAGAAACATGACATCATTACCATTGGTTTAGTGCCGTTTAACTTGAAGCGGATTTTTTTGCGCAATTCGCGTCATTGGAAAGTTCGCCCGCAGCGAGCACTCGATGAAGACTCGGTAATCATACATGGTATTACTCACAGTGAATTGATCGATGCACCTGACTTGGGCGACATCTTAAGCGAGCTACTACCATGCTTAAGCGGAAAAATCATTGTTGTGCATTATCGTCGTATCGAGAGAGAATTTCTGGATAAAGCACTCAAAAGCCGTTTAGGGGAAGGAATTGAGTTTCCAGTGATAGATACGCTGCATCTTGAAGAAACCATTCAACAGAAACGCTCTGGCTCACTCTGGGAGCGTTTAAAAGGGAAAAAGCCAGAATCGGTTCGGCTAGCGCAATCTCGACGCCGTTATGGTCTGCCAGACTATACCCCTCACCACGCATTAACCGATGCAATTGCTACGGCAGAACTGCTACAAGCGCAAATCGCCCATCATTATAGCGACGAGCAACCGATCAGTGAGTTCTGGCTATAACGTCTTTCTAGCTTAATAAGCGATCAAAAAAGGAGCCAAATGGCTCCTTTTTATTTAGGTCGGTATCCGATTACAGCTTAAAGCGTTGAATCTCTTGCTCTAATTCGTGTGAAAGCTCAGATAGGTGGGCAGCTTGTTCTGCTGCTTGATGAGCTTCTACCGACAGCTCGTTAGAAACGTCACGAATGCCTTCAGTATTACGCGTGATCTCGGTTGTTACCGATGCTTGCTCTTCTGCCGCCGATGCAATCTGCGTTGCCATGTCACTGATGCGCTCAACAGCAGTATGGATTTGCGTCAAGCTCGCTGCAGCCGCGTTTGCATCATCAACACTGGTGTCAGCCAGACGACGGCTATCACCCATGATGCCAACCGCTTTCGCTGTTGTGCCCTGTAGCATCTCGATAGTTTCTTGAATCTCTTGCGTTGAAGCATGAGTGCGTTGGCTCAATACGCGAACTTCATCCGCAACCACAGCAAAGCCACGACCTTGTTCACCTGCACGTGCCGCTTCAATTGCCGCGTTAAGTGCAAGTAGATTAGTTTGCTCAGCAATACCTTGAATCGTTGATAGAATCGTATTGATGCTATTTCCGTGTGCTTCTAGCTCTTGAATCACATCAGTGGCAACTTGAACTTCTTGCGCCAAGTTCTGGATAGAACCTTGCGTCTGAGTCACTTGGCTAGAACCGTGTGAACAAGCTTGAACCGCTTCCTCTGAGTTACTTGCCGTGCTATCTGCATTACCTGCAATTTCTTGTGTCGCTGCAGCCATTTCGTTCACAGCCGTCGCAACCATGTTGATTTCATCTTGCTGGTAAGAGATACGCTGACTACGCTCTTCAGCTTGCTGTGCCGTCGTGCGTGCTTGCTCTGAAAGCGCAGATGATACGTGGCTAAGCTTGGTCACCATCGTGTGCATGTTGCCAACAAAGCGGTTGAAGTTTTCAGCCAGTTTACCGACTTCATCATCACTGCGTGGTTCTAGTCGTTGCGTTAAGTCACCTTCACCAGATGCAATTTCCTCAAGTGCATTTGATACGCGGCTCAAGTCACGGAACAAGAAACCAACCAACCAAGATACCGCAAGAATAACCACAATGGTGATCATCACTGCAGTGATCAATAGGTCACGTAGCAATACCGCATGCCCTGCTTCTTCCGTTGCGCGATCCATTTCAATCGCGAACATCCAATGCGTGCCAGGTACTTTATTAAAGTAGTAAAGCTTCTCTTTGCCTTTGATTACCGTATCTTCGATACGACCTTCATCTGCAGCGCGCTCGATTGCCTCTTCTGAAAAGTCTTTTAGAACACTGGTGATAGGCTTAAGCGTTAAGCTTTTATCAGGATGCGCTAGGAACGTACCTTCGTTCATATCGATTAACATCGCATGCGCGTTTTCACCTGCATCTAGGTTAATCACGTCGCTGATGAGCTGATCGATCAGTACATCTGCACCAACAACACCAACAAACTGACCATTTTTCATTACTGGCTCAGCAATGGTTACAAGCAGCGCATTAGTGATTGCATCTTGATATGCAGCTGTGATGATCTGCTTACCTGCGGCGTTAGCATCTTTGTACCAAGGACGAGTACGAGGGTCGTAATCAGCACGGTTACGCTCAGGGTGAGAGCGATACATATCACCGTTTGGTGTACCAAGGAAGATGTCATCAAAGCCACCAGCCTTGCGAGCTTGTTGTAGGAAAGGGACAACGTCTTGCTCTGTCGAGTAGTCGTTGAATGCGGTAGCAATATCTTTACGGATATTGACCCAATCAGAAATTCCTTCTGACGCAGTAGTACTTAGACTTTGCGCACGTGAATAGACACCTGAACGAGTCTGATCAAATAATTGACCAGCCGACAACCAAGTAAGTGCTGTTGCCATCACAACAACAGCAGAAAGGCTTGCGCCAATAAGCTTTTGTTTTAATGATAATTTCATATTTATAGTTTTTGAGTTGGGAGAACAGTTAAGGTGTGTGAATATTACACACTTTTTCACGACTATTCACTAATTTTTAAAAAACAAAATAGCACATTAACTCTTTGTAAAATATGAACTTTCATGTGTCATTTTTTTGTCTCACCGTCATAAAAACCGCACAAAAAAAGCCAGCAAAATGCTGGCCTTTTGATTACTTGTTACTCAGACAGATTTATAAAATGCCTGAGTTATTGACGTTCTGTTCTCATACCCATCAATAAGCTCACACACATTGCAAGCAGAATGAAGGTAAACGGTAGTGCTGTAGAAATTGCACCTGCCTGAAGCGCTTGAACTGCTTCTGAGCCACCAATCCACAGTAGAGCAACCGCAATTGCACCTTCCATAAATGCCCAGAAAACACGTTGAAGTACAGGAGCGTCGACTTTACCGCCCGCTGTGATGCTGTCGATAACAAGTGAACCAGAGTCAGAAGACGTGATGAAGAACACAAGTACCAACACAACAGCAATGATTGAAAGCATGCTACCAAATGGAAGAACATCGAACATTTGGAACATAGCAAGTGAAACGTCAGTCAAACCATTCGTGCCCAACTCACCTACTTTATCAACAACTTGCTCGATCGCTAGACCACCAAATACTGACATCCAAACAACAGTAACAGCGGTTGGAACCAATAGAACGGCTGTAATGAATTCGCGAACGGTACGACCGCGAGAAACACGCGCAATGAACATACCTACGAATGGTGACCATGAAATCCACCAAGCCCAGTAGAATACTGTCCAGCCTTGGAACCATGCCTCATCTGTACGGCCAAACGGGTTACTTAGCGGAATAATATTCTCTACGTATGCCATAAGTGTGGTTGGAATCGAGCCTAGACTCGCCGCCCAACCGATAAGACCAACAAGAATCAGTAGCAAGAACGCCACAACCATGTTGATGTTACTAATGACTTTAACGCCACCATCAATACCACGTACGACTGAAACAACAGCAAGCAAAGTTACAACGGTAATGACGACGATTTGTAGGCCCAGGCCTGGCTCAACACCAAATACGTGATGAATACCACTTGCCGCTTGTTGTGCACCTAAGCCCAGTGACGTTGCAAGACCAAACAAGGTCGCAAGAACGGCCAAGATATCCACGATATGACCAGCCCAGCCCCACGCGCGATCACCCAGAAGCGGGTAGAAGATCGAGCGCATAGAAAGCGGTAAACCTTTGTTGTAGGCAAAGAATGCTAAAGAAAGTGCTACAACACCGTAAATTGCCCATGGGTGAAGACCCCAGTGGAACATCGTCGCACCCAGTGCCAATCTCGCTGCTTCTGGTGTGTTTGCTTCAACACCGAGTGGCGTTTCATACCAACCAGTGAAGTAAGCGACAGGTTCTGCGACACTCCAGAACATTAAACCGATACCCATACCAGCCGCAAATAGCATTGCAAGCCATGACATGAACGAGTAATCGGCAACAGCGTCTTTACCACCTAGGCGGATTTTACCCATTGGCGAAACGATAAGTGCCAAACAGAAAATAACGAAAATATTACCTGCAATAATGAACAACCAATCGAATGAACCAATGATCTTCCATTTCAGCCCATCAAGTGCCGTCTTTGCGGTATGTGCATCTAGAACTAATGCAGCGACAAGAAACAGCGCAATTAAACCTGCACTAATACCAAAAACTGGGTTATGAACATCAAAACCCCATTTTTGAACGTTGTCTTGACCTACCGTATAGTCGGTACTATCGATACTGTACTTATCTATACCCTTTGTCATCGTTCCTCTCTATTTTTGTACTGTTTTTACGTACCAAACAAAAAAATCTTTCGAACACGATACGTTTTACATTCCGTGAAGGCGCAAGATCCTATCATTTGACACGTTTTTGTCTATCTTTTTGCTATGAAAAAATCCAATAACTTACTTTTCACTCAGCAATTTCCGCCTTTAAAAGGATAAACCACTAGCGCAATAGTTAGACCACAAACATTTATTGCTATAATAATTTTAGGTCTTCTTATTTTGTCTACACGACGCGACAAAATGAAATTGGAGACACTACTTAAAATTGTAGTGGTAATTTTTGATTCCACCCCTTTAAATAAGGGCGCATTTAAGTTAGTGTCGCCTCGATAAATGTTCCCTACAGACTGGATGAATAAATTGGAAAAGTACGAAGAAGTATTGGTCTCGATTCGTCAGATCATCCGCGCTATTGATTTACATTCTAAAAAGCTGAGCAAAGAGTCTGGATTGACCGCTCCACAGTTGATTTTGATGCGTGCTATCAATGAGTTAGATAACGTAACGATTAAACAGTTGTCTAGCCACACTAACATGAGCCAAGCGACCGCAACGACCATTCTAGATAGACTAGAACGAGGCCAGTTTGTTGAGCGTCAACGCAGTGTTCAAGACAAGCGTAAAGTGCATGCTGTACTTACGAGCAAAGGCCAAGAAGCCCTAAAGCAAGCACCAACGCCATTGCAGGAACACTTCATTAATCGATTCCAAAAATTGGAAGAATGGGAGCAGTCTCTGCTGCTATCTTCCGTTCAACGCATCTCAACAATGATGAATGCAGAGGATATCGATGTCGCTCCAATGCTAGAGCTTGGCAGCATTACAAAAGTCGATTAATTTCGCTCTCACGTGCTCGCTTTTTGCGGGCACTACTCTCCTACTCCGTTAACCCTGTTTCAAACGCATATTTCGCTAGCTCCGCCGTCGAATGTAAATCCAACTTGTGCTTAATGTTGTGGCGATGCGTCTCTACCGTTCGGTAGCTAATGTTAAGTAGTGTGGCGATTTTCTTACTGCTGTTTCCTTGAGCGACTAATTTAAGCACCGCTTCTTCCCTGCGGCTAAGTGGATTCGTTTTTTGAGTGGCTGGCACCACCTCTTGGGTAAAAAGCGTTTGTGTGACAGACTCACAGAAATACGTTGAACCTTGATTCACCGTTTTTATTGCTTGCACCATTTTCTCGGCCGAGATTTCCTTGAGCATGTACCCTACTGCGCCAGCTTGCATGACCTTCATGATGTATTCACGGTTATCGTGCATGGTCAGCATAAGTATTTTGCTCTCTGGTCGCTCTTCTTTAATTACCCCAGTCGCTTCAATACCGTTCATTATCGGCATGCTAATGTCCATCAAGATGACATCAGGCTGAAGGTGCTTTGCGACTTCAATCGCTTCCAGCCCATTGCTTGCCGTACCGACCACTTCAATGTCAGGCTCTAACTCCAAGCGAGCCATGAAGCCATCTAAGACCACTTGATGATCATCAACAATCACCACACTAATCGGTTTATCCATAAACTAATTCATCCAAATTAAGCAGCACGGTAATCTCTGTTCCTAAACCAAGCTCACTCATCAGTTCAAACTCACCACCAATGAACTCTACACGCTCTTGCATGTTCCTTAACCCAATCCCTTGTTGGTGCACTGCTTGGTTAACCACAAAGCCAACACCGTCGTCACGTATGAGTAATTGCAGCATATTGCCCATTTTTTGCAAAGTAACCGTCACTTTTTTCGCTCTTGCGTGTTTTTCGATGTTGTTCAAAGACTCTTGAGCAACACGATACAAGGTCGTCGCGACCTCCGACGTCAGTTTGTACTGCTGAGTATCAAAATTACTCTCGATATCGATCCCAGAGTGAGAGTGAAAGTCTTGCAGTAAAGTGGTCAGTGCCGCCTCTAAGCCGATATCATCGAGGGCGCTAGGGCGAAGTTGATGAGAAATATGCCTTACTTCATTTATCGCGGTGACCAATGAGCGTTGCGATTTGTCTAAGTGGGATTTGAGTTTTTCGTCTTCCAGTCTATGACTCATTAAATCCAAATGACATTTACTAGAAACTAACAACTGGTTGATTCCATCATGCAACTCTCTCGCTAGATGCTTTTTCTCATCCTCTTGAAACATAACGGTTTTATGTGCCAACTCTTTAAGGTTTTTATCGGCAAGACGGTGTTCATGCAAATTGATCGCTAAAGTGAGAACGATAATTACAGCAACGGTCACCGCTAAGATCACGACGACCGAGAAAAAAGTCGTTTCGATATTTTTGTTCACCGCAGCACGCATATTGGCAACTTCTTGACTGACGTCCTCAATATAGAGCCCTGTCCCTATCATCCATTCCCACTTATCGAGCCATGCGGCGTAGCTAAGCTTTGGGACGACCTCACCCGTAGATGGCTTTTGCCACAGGTACTGATGAAATCCACCACCTGATTGAGCTTGATACAACAAAGCTTCGATTAGACGATCGCCATTCTCGTCTTCAAGATAGAGTAAGTTCTCCCCGACTAGCTCTGGGAGAACAGGATGTACAAGGTTGGTACCGTATTTATCGTAAGCGAAAAAGTAGCCGTCTGCTCCGTAGCTTAAACGGTTTAAAATCGCTTTCACGCGTGTTTTAGCAACGCTCTCTTCTAAGGTTGGATCGTTGTAGATATAAGAAATGGAGTCAAAGGCGACGTCGACCGTGTCTTTGAGCGCCGCCTCTTTTGATTGGATCAGGTTTTGATGAAAGATCTCTACCTCCCTTTTGCCAAGAGTCTTGGTTTGATAGATAGAAATCCAACTGATACTCGCTGACACCAATACCACGGGTATCAATGTCAGCAGAATTAACTTTGCTTTGAGAGGCATCCCTTTCCTCCATGAAACGCTGCTTTACAGCTCACTATCTTAGCAGCACAAATAACTCGACTTCGTCCGCCTAGACATAAATAGCAGCTTAACAACTTGTCTCAAAAGGTAAAAACTCTCAGTTCACAAAATCTCTTTTATTATCGAGTGATCAACTCATGCCATAAAAGCCTGGGAAAAACAGCAAAGAAGCCAACACGACAATTTGAATCGCGATAAACGGCATCACACCTTTGTAAATATCTCGCGTAGTGACACCTGCTGGTGCGACGCCTTTTAGATAGAACAAACTAAAACCAAATGGCGGTGTTAGGAATGATGTCTGTAAGTTCATTGCGATAAGAATCGCAAACCACGTCATGTTGATACCCATCAACTCAGCGACCGGCGCAATAATTGGCACGATGATAAAGCAGATTTCAACGAAGTCGATAAAGAAGCCTAAAATCAGAATCACCACCATGGTAATGATGAGGAAGCCCCACTTTTCTCCAGGCAATTCTAACATCCACTCTTCGACTAGATAATCACCGCCGGTGTAGGTAAAGGCCATTGAGAAGGCGGTTGCCCCTAGCAAAATAGCAAAGACCATTGCGGTTACTTTAACGGTTTCTTTCGATGCATCATAAATCATCGACCAACTAAACTGCTTATACAGTAACGACAGAACTATCGCACCAGCGCCGCCCAGAGCCGCTGACTCTGTTGGCGTTGCAATCCCAGCAAAGATGGAGCCCAATACCACAATGATCAGTGCTAGTGGCGGTAAAACGGCTTTCAGCGCGGTGAACACTTCTTGCTTTCGACTGATCGACTCATCGCGCTCTATCGCCTGTGCGGCTTGAGGATTCAACTTCGCGTAAATAAGAATGTAGATAACATAGGCGCCGACGAGCGTGATACCGGGCCAGATTGCAGCTTGGAATAAGTCCCCGACCGGAACGCCGAGTACATCCCCTAACAAGATCAACACGATAGAAGGCGGGATAATTTGTCCCAAGGTACCAGACGCACAAATAGTCCCGCACGCCAAGCCTTTGTCGTAATTGTATTTAAGCATCACAGGCAATGAGATCAACCCCATAGCAACAACCGATGCGCCGACTACGCCCGTTGACGCGGCAAGTAATGCGCCAACTAAGACTGTCGAAATAGCAATACCACCACGGACGCCGCCAAACAGACGTCCCATCGACTCAAGCAGTTGCTCTGCAAGCTTCGTCTTCTGAAGTACTAGTCCCATGAAGACAAACAATGGTACGGCCATTAGCACCGTATTTTCCATAATGGATTGAATACGATATGGCATGAAAGCAAACATCTCGATGCCTTCAGCCCAAACACCAAAAATCAGTGCAATACCGCCAAAAGTAAAGGCAACGGGGAATCCCAATAAAAGCGCAAAGAGCGCGACAAAAAACATCACTATACCGATCATAATGACTTCCTTTTACGACTTACCGTTATTACCGGCATAGATAAGATGAGGGTTAACAATCTTGTTGATCGAATGCAGCAGCAGTCCAATGCCACTGACTGCCATAAAGAAAAATGACAGCGGAATCATCGCCTTGATGATCCAACGATATGGCAATCCGCCTGGGTCACCAGACGTCTCGCCTAGCGCGTAACTTTCTTTGGCGAAATCAACACCAAACCAAGCCACCAGTAGGCAAAAAGGGAATAAGAAAAATAGCGTGCCTATGATGTCGATGATGGATTGTGCTTTGTAAGATAAGCGTTCATAAAAAATGTCGACGCGAACATGGCCACCAGACTTAATCGCGTAAGGCACACCAAGCAGAAATACGGCGGAGAATAGATGCCATTCCATTTCTTGGAATGCAATGGATACATCGTTGAATACATATCGCATCACAACGTCGTAAACCACATTCACCAACAATAAAATAAACAGGATGCTGGACAACCATCCGAGAAAATCGCTAAAGCGGTTAAATAATCGCTCAATATAAATAAGACTTCTCATTCCGAACTCCGTGGAACGTTTGGATACACTCCGCTATGGTGCGGAGCATTCATTATGAAGTTTTCTTGGGCTTCGTTCGCAGGCTAAACCTCTCGGCATCGCCTGCGTCATAACGTTATTGTTGAGCTTGACTGTTTAAGTAAGCTCGGTGTGAAATGTCTGACCAAGGTCGAACTTGATTCATGTAGTTCGCTTGCGACTCTTGAATTTCTTTCGCCAAAGCATCTTTTTCTGCGTGCTCTTTCAACAAACGGTCGTTTGCTTCTCGCAATGCAGTCACTACTTCAGGCGGGAAGTCTTTGACTTCAACATTTGGGTATTCAGATTTGATAGATGCCCAGTTTTTGCCACTTTCGTGTTTCGATTGCGTGTACATATCGTAAGCGGCGGTTTTCATTGCTACTTGCAAAATCGCTTTTAGATCATCAGGTAGACGGTTCCAAGTACGCTTATTAACAAGGAACTGAAGCTCAGTTGCTGGCTCATGCCAACCTGTGTAGTAGTATGGCGCGATTTTGTGGAAGCCCATGCGCAAGTCCAATGATGGACCAACCCACTCCAAGGCATCAATTGTGCGACGCTCTAGAGAGGTATATAGCTCACCAGGGGCGATATTCGTTGGTTTTGCACCTAACTCTGCCAAGATCTCACCAGCAAAACCAGGGATACGCATTTTCAAACCCTGCAAATCCTCGACGGACTTGATCTCTTTCTGGAACCACCCGCCCATCTGAGTATCGGTATTACCGCCAGGGAAAGACATCAAATTATGTGGAGAGTACACCTTCTCCATCAGCTCCATACCACCGCCGTAGTAAAACCACGCATACTGCTCAGTTGGTAGCATACCGAAAGGCATAGAAGTGAAGTAAAGTGTGTTTGGAACCTTGCCCTTCCAGTAGTAAGACGCCGAGTGGCCCATGTCGTATTGACCAGACTTAACCATATCAAACACCCCAAAAGGCGCTTTGTGCTTGTTTGCGGAATCAATACGGATTTGCAGACGCCCGTTGGACATCTCCTCTGCCATTTTTGCCATGTTTTTTGTCGCATCACCAAAAATAGGGAAGTTAGGTCCCCAAGTTTCAGCAAGCTTTAAACGATAGACTTTTTCAGCAGCATTTGCAGAAGTCACAACGAATGTCATCGCGGCAACGACAGCGGTTGTTTTGAGCACTCGTTTTAAAGATTTTTGGATTAGACTCATCGTTCACGTCCTTTATCACCAAGGTTATTGTTGTCATCCATTTCATTAGGATTGGCTGTATTCGGTATAAAAGATGTAACAATGTTGTCGAATGCGAAATGGGCATGAACACGGAAGCGAGTAATTCATCAATAAGACACTAGCCTTAGGTATTACGTATAACTACGTAGGACAGCTGTTATGCAACAAGTTTAACCATCATGAAATTAATGAGTTACTTTTCCCTTAACGATGTAAAAAGAAAAATGATACGTACGTACTTCTCTGCCAAAAAATTTACATAGTATTTAAGAAAATGTGACAAAGCACTTATTGGCAGCGTTAAAATCAATACCTAATGGATTACTTTCAATACGAAGATAAAAAAAATACCCCGGCATTGGCCGAGGTATTCAATCTAGAACGGTAGCGGTAATTAAACTGCTTTGTAGATAACTTTGTTACCTGCTAACTGCTCTTTTTGAACTAGGTTTTCTTCAAGAAGCTTCTTCAGTGCGCCAGTAGCCCATGATGCCGCTTTAGTATCTTCTTGACCTGCAGCTAGACCAATGCCTTTAGGGTTAATACCTTCAGCATTTGCTACAACGATGTCTAATACTTGTTGTTGCTTAGGAGTAAGGGCAACATCAACTGTTTTCACTGCAGCTACTTTTTTCTCAGCTACTACTTTCTCCGCAACAGCTTTTTCAGCAACAGAAGGTGCTACTGCTTTTTCGGCAACAGGCTTCACTGCTTTAGGTGCTGCAGCTAAGTTTGCTACTGTCGCTTTAATGCGTTTTTGCAGTTTCATCTGCACTTTACGCTTATGAGCAAGTCTCATTGAATATTTCTCCAGTTCACTGCATCTCAGCAGGGATGAAAATTTGAAGCGCGTTTTATACCAAAATTCACAAGCAATTTGTAGGTTTTAGCGGCGAAACGCGATGAAAAATGCGCTCAAAGCATAGAACGTCTACTATTTAATCAGATATTTTATGAACGGATTTATTGAATACTGGGTATAAAAACAGAGGTTTCTTTTATTTCAAATGCAAGTCAATGCACATTTAGTCATCCACGCATTTTTGATCAAGTATTCGATGAGGTTATAAGCATGGAAACGCTGCACCTAACAAATTCACATTTCAAACCCGACTCCCCTATCAACAGAATACTTTTGTTGCTCGTTGCACTGATAACCCTGTTTTTGGTTGTCATTTCTCCGGGATGGAAGCAAGCCATGTTGTCGGTCATTTTGATGTCTGCAATTGTTGGTTTCGCCATCTTGATGATCAAAAAAAGCCAAGTCACTTTTACGCTGACAGCTTCTCACTTCCAACAACATCTTTTTAAAGGCGGATGGGTCGTCCGATGGAGAAATATTGAGTCAATAGGGATTTGTAGCTACCAGCAGGAAGGGTGGCATCAGCCGCTACCTTGGATTGGTATTCGTCTAAAACACTACTCACCTTATTTGGATTCGATCTGCCCTCGTATAGCGACAGAAATTCTCCTTAGCCAACGCGCACTACTTTATTTAGGTGCGAAGCAGAATCAGTGTGAAGAAAAGTTTGAAGATATGGTGCTTGATCCTAAGCCATACATAAACAGCAACGGGGTTGAGTATAAAGGCTTGCTGGCGATGCTCGCCAACCGTATGAAATATCAAAGAGGATTTTACGGCTACGATCTATTTATATCAGCAAGTGATCTAGATCGTGAGGCTGAGGACTTTGTGGGACTGACTCGGCGATACTTAGCTGCCGCCGAGCCAGAATAATGCTTACTACACGCGCTTTTAGTAAAGCGGCATCTCGTCAGCAACGAACGGGTTAGTTTTACGTTCGTGACCGAAAGTCGATTGAGGGCCGTGACCTGGGACAAACGTGACATCATTGCCTAAAGGCCACAATTTCTCTTTGATAGAGCTAATCAAGGTATTGAAATCACCTTGTGGGAAGTCAGTTCGGCCAATGCTACCGTTAAACAATACGTCGCCCACAAACGCCAATCGCGCTTCTTCACTATAAAGAACAACGTGACCAGGGGTATGACCTGGTGTGTGGAATACCTTTAATACTTGATTACCAAATGTGACAGTGTCACCCTCATTTAACCATTGATGCGGTTCAAAAGCTTCAGTCAATGGGAAACCAAACATTTGGCTTTGCCCTTCTAGACCTTGTAGCCAAAAATTATCCGCTTTATGAGGACCAATGATCTCAGTACCACCAAGCATTGCAGCCAGCGGCTCTGTTCCGCCAACATGATCTAGGTGACCATGGGTTAGCACCAAGTTGACGATCTCGATGCCAAGCTCTTTAATGAGCATAGCAAGTTGCTTTTCGTCACCGCCTGGGTCAATAACGATGCCTTTCATCGTTTCATCACACCACACGATAGAACAGTTTTGAGAAAAAGATGTCACTGGGACAACTTGGTATTTCAGAGCCATAGAAAACCTATTACCAAACAAATTTGCGTTAAAACTGGCGCAACTATGACACTAACCCCATGCGACTTCAAGACCTGCTGAGGCTTGCTATTGACTTACCAAGAACGCACAGCACCTGTGTCGATATGGACAAAGTTACTACTTGGATAATACCCAACACCACCAGCTTTCAAGCTAATTGCTGCATCGCGTACAGTAGACAATTTCACTCCATCAAGACGGAAGTCTATGGCCTTACCTTCCATGTGAAGACTTTTCTTTGCCACTCCGCTAGCCCCTTTACGCAGGGACGCATTGGTCAAAGGCGAACGGTAACCAGAAATTACAATGACTTCTGCATCTGTACCGATCAGCTTTTGAATCTGGCTGATTTGATCGAACAAGCGTCGATCCATAGGATGAACTTCGTTTCGACGGTGATCACGACAAAACTCATTCAGCTTTTCTAGTTCATCATCAAGATAGCGTTTACCATCGAAATAGCATGTTTCGAGGAGCTCTCCAGTATTAAGGTTGTTCATCGCCAACTCACGTGGCTCGTCAGGGAATGAAGCCCATGAAATCGATGGCAAGGCAGATGCCAAAACCACGCCACCAGCGGTCATTTTAAGGAAATCTCGGCGGGAAAAATTACGACTTACCATTTCAAAAAACAATGCTCAACAACTAAACAAGTCGCGGACATTACCCAAACACATTTGTCACGTCAAATGCATAAATCGCTCCACCCTAATTTTAAGACGTGTCGATTAACGCTTAATTATTGAACAAACAGAAGATTCTCAGTTTTGTAAATTTTATTTAAAGATTTCAACTACGGTGATCGTATTTATAGATATCATCTCGGTAGTAAAGTGTTCCCTCTTCTAGCCATGCGGTTTGATAAATAATGTGCACTTGGATGCGTTCTCCTAAAGGAACCGACGTGTTAGAGCGACGCGTACTTTCCCGTTTTTTCGCTAGGCGTTCTTCTAATCCCTGAGTTTTGAATAAGAGCTCCGCCAGTTGGTCGGCATGTTCAACGCGGACACACCCGGAACTGAATGCGCGTCTATCTCGTTCGAACAAGTTTTTACTTGGCGTATCATGCAAATAGATAGCTTGGGGGTTTGGCATATTAAACTTATACAATCCCAATGCATTGTGTAAGCCCGATGCCTGTCGCATACGATAAGGAAATGTTCTCGGATTCACCGTCGCCCAATTGATGGTTGTAGGATCAATAATTTCGTTTGACGTCCAAGACCGGATGATTTGAATGTTGTGGTTAATCAAATACATCGGATTACGTTTTACTTTAGGAATGATATCTTTCACCATTATGGTCCATGGCACATTCCATGTGGGGTTGAGAATGACGGAGTCAAGAGTCCCCGACATGATTGGTGTTTTTCTTGAGGCTCTGCCAACCACAACTTTAGACTCGAACAACGGTTGACCATCGTGCCAATACGTTACTTCATATCCAGGTACATTTACAAAGACAACATTATCTCTGTCTTTAGACCAAATCCTTGAACGTTCTGAGTTCAGCGCCAATAGATGCAATCGTTCTTGAGGAGAAAAGTTGATCCATCGAATGGTATTCGGGCCAATCACCCCATCCTCTTTCAAGCCATGAATACGCTGAAACTCTTTCACCGCTAACTCTAATTCTTCATCATACTGTTGGGTCGTGATATCTAAATACGATACATCCACACCAACCACTTCCATACGCTCAATCAGAAGCGGTTTATTTTCTAATTGGTCACCGACACGGGCAAGGCCCGTTTGTTCATAGATTGGATATTGATACTGAGCGTGCTCGGATAAAGAGGAGTAAGCGGAATAAAAAGCTTCGTCCGTTTGTAAAGGAGAGCGAAGGCTTGCTAAGAATTGACCAAGTTTGCCAACCGTAATTTCGTTACTCAGTACGGACAAAGTATCGATGCTAGGAGCAGGTAAAATCACGTGGGCTTTGTTAGCAAATAACCAGTTGATACCTTCTTCAGGGAGCTGCTCGAGATAGCTGAGATACATCAAGAGTGAATCTGTCATTACCAAATCAAAGTCGAGGTTATCTCCCTGCCATCGAACTTGGTTTATACGATGGAGTTGATTCTCGAATTCGTCCGTGACGCCAGCAAGAGCAACCAGGTTTACTTGAAAAAGAAACTGCTCAATATCGCTTTCATTTTCCCAGTTCAAACGGTAATTAGTACTTTGATAAAGCTGGTCAATCACCTCTGGATAATGGATCATTTTTTCGACAGACAGCTTTTGTACCGCTCCCTCTTGCTCTGTTTGTGCAGAAGCTTCGAGAGAAACGACGGTAGAAAAGCTGAAAAACGGCACCATAAGTGCCGTCATGATTAAAACCCTAGCAAACACTGAAACGATCCTTGCGCTACTTGCCATAATGAAAAGTATGGCAAATATCTCACAGCTTGCAGGTTTAAAATTAAGAATCTGATGTTGAAATTAACATCAAGTTTCTTTATCTATTTGGGTTCAAACAATCTTTGACCAATGGTTATCCCATTGAACACCACTAAAAGAAGCGCTTTTATGTGTCGTTGGCCTTTGCTCAACCACTTTGCCAGCACCAGAGCTGACTCGGAACTCATCGCCATAGACCACAACACCAGAGGCGTCTGGTAACGCACTTAGTTCTACCAATTTTCCTGTAGATTTAGACCATATCCCATAACAACTGCCTGGAGGAGAAGTCGCAAGGATCCATTCATCCGTCGCCGCGATACTCGCGACATAGTGATTAAATCTCGCCCACTCTTCGGGTTCCGCATGCAAAGATTGCATCTCACCACCACGAGTGTGCATCGCAAGTAAAGCTGGGTATTCATCCGGCTCTCCACGATATTGCTGACCACACAGTACCGTCTCTGCACCATCATGCGCTAAATGACGGATGCTCAACTTATGATCTGGTAAAGAGACTTGATCCAACAGCTCACCTTCTTGTGAAAGGTAACTCAGGCTTGGTCTCATGCTATCAAGATTGAGCGGTTCACGGCCGTTGGTGTGTACGCCACCGACACCAATCGCTAATGCGCCATCAGGCATCATGATCACTTCATGAGGGCCAAGGCCAAAACCCGTTAACTCATCGATTTTTTGATATTTCTTCTGCACATCATAAACACCGATGATCCCACGGCTTGTGCCCCTTTCCCCTTCTGTAGCAAATAGCAACGTGCCGTCACGGGAGTAAACACCATGACCATAGAAATGGCGATCCGGTTTTGCTAGCTGCAGCTTGATCATCTGCTCAGAGCGATAATCAAACACCATGAAGAAAGTTCCTGGTCGACGACCAAAGACCACTGCGTGACCTTGTGGGTTGGTCGCCACACCATGACCACGCTCAGGAATCGGCAACGAAGATAGCGGCATACCATGCTCATCGGCCACTACCGCTGCGTATTTATCTCGGCCGATGATTGAGCAGCCAATCAACGCTGGTTGACGTGAACGTGTTGAAGCACAACCAAATGGCATCATAGGTGCGGCCGCACCAAAGAGTGCGGCTTTCAGTAAGGTTCGGCGGGTTTGATCAGTCACCATCGGTTGCATTAAATCCTATAACCACGCCAAGCTCGATCGCCACCTCTTCATGGATCAAGTACTTCAATTGCTCTAGCTTATTGTATTGAGCGAGTACCATGCGGTAGCCTTCTTTACTTTGTAAAGCCGTGAACAAACTCTTATCTTCCGGCCATGTTTCCAACGCCATTTCAAACTGGTGAACAACACGGTCTGCGAGACCTGCATGGCCTTGCTCTCTTAGTAGAGTATCTAGACCATTACCGTTGGCAAGATACAGCGCTTCCATTGCTTCAAGGTTTGCTTTTAAGTTTGAAAGCGACGTCTCTGAACGCCAAGATTCAGAAAAGTAAGGACGAGGCTGACCAATTTTAGCTAACGGTCTGCTCAGCTTTTTCATACTGTAGTCAAGCTGATTAGAGAGCAGCGAAATGTATTCGGATTTCCATTCCGTCATCTCTAACGACTTCCAAGGATTTTGTGCCCAAGAATCTGCGATGATCTGCGCTTTGTTCTCTAGGTTTTCAGCAATTGCAACACCTGTCGCACAGGTATTGCTGTTGCTAGATAAGGTCGACGCTTTATCGTAAAGCAGCCATTCTAGTGCACCTAGGCCTTGTACAGTAACACTTTGCGTGGAGATCTTTTCCGCACTCCAAACTTGGTCAGATTTCGTCAGCACAGACATTTTTCGGCCAGTGGTGTTCTTTTTATCTGGCCAAAACTGGACATTCCAACTTTGCTCCAACGCCGTAGCAGGGCCACGCTCTTGACCTTGTAATGCCATCCACGTCAGCATAGTTTGGTGCCATTGCTGTTTTACTTGCGCATCATCTTCCGTCTCTGATGAGCAGTAATCCGCGAAGCTTTGTTCAAGTTCTGTGGTTTGCGCTAAAAACGTCTGCGCAGATTGAAACTCAACTTCGTAGACCGCTTGAGAAATATGACTTGTACTCTCAGGCTTGGCAGAGCTTGAACCGACTGTCGATTGGCAACCAACCAAACTTAACGTTGCGGCAATCGCACTCACTAACAGTGTTTTTTTCATGGTTGCTTCCTTATAGAGAATTCAGAAACGCAATCAATGCATCACGTTCTTTTTTGTTCAGTGCTAGCACGTTTTGTTTGGCCGTTTCCGCTTCACCGCCGTGCCACAATACCGCTTCCATCAGATTACGGGCGCGGCCATCATGTAAGAAGTAACTATGCCCGTTTACTTCTTCGGTATAACCAATGCCCCATAGGGGTGCCGTTCGCCATTCACGGCCGTTTGCTAAGTACTCAGGACGGTTATCGGCTAAACCTTCACCCATGTCATGCAGAAGCATGTCTGTATATGGATGGATAAGCTGCTCAGAAAGCGCTGGTAACTCTGGTCGCTTCGCCGTTTTGACACTGGTCTTATGGCAGCTTTCACAGCCAGAAGCCGCAAAGATTTTCTGACCGAGTTTCACGCTAGGATCGTTCATATTTCGGCGAATAGGTACGGCTAAGTGCTGGCTGTAAAACTCAACGAAGTCGAGAATATTTTCACTCACTTCTGGTTTGCCGCCATTTGGCATGTCGTCACAAATACTTTGTTTCGAGGTACAGTTTTCATTGGGGAATAAATGGCTCGTCAGACCCACATCACCATTGAATGCTGCTGCATTTTGCTGCATTAACGTCGGTTGTCCGGCTTTCCAGCCAAAACGACCAATCGAGAAGTCGTCCTTCTCAATATCCCAAACCTTGTTTACTTTACCTGAGATACCGTCTTTATTTGCATCTTGTGCATCAGCCCATGCAAGTAGCGTTTCGTCAGGAATACTCTCTAACAAACCAAGGCCGATCATTGGCGGTGCAACACGCGCTGAAAATTCCGTATCAGGGTGCATATCGCCGTAACCTAGATCGGTAATATTCAAATGAGGTTTTCTTAGTGTCACCGTCGCGCCGTCTTTAAACTTCACTGGCACATCGGTGTACGTGATTTCGATTTTTCCTTCTGGCGTTTGATCTTGCAGGGCAAAGTCTTGGAGCTGGCCGCCATAAGTCGGCTCAGGTATAACACCGTCTCTGATGTACGCTGTTTTTTGTTCTGACGTCATCGCAGGGATGCTCAAACGCACTAACATGGACACCGCATGCAAATCATTTTGCTCTGGAGGGTGACCACGACCATCTTTGATGTGGCAGTTTTGACAACCATTTGTATTGAAAAGAGGTCCCAAACCATCTCTGGCATCGGTAGACGCTGGCGCTTGTACCCAAGGGTTGCGGAAAAAACTATTGCCCACGCTAAAATCAAGACGTTTACTCATAGGAAGGTTCGCGGCAGGAAGAGAATACGCGTTGGCGCCTTCTTTTTTCACGCTCGTTTGTCCACCAGATTTCACATCATACGCGATAGCAGTAGAAGAAAAGATCACGGCCAAGGCCGAAATTAAGTAAGGCTTCATATCATTGCTCTAAAACACAACAAGAGGGGTGGGATAACAGCGAGTTAAAACGGTAAAGGGCTCAAACGAGCCCTTTCAATTATTTTTTGTACTTTGATTAAAACTCGTGGTCTGCAGTATCAGGGCTTAGGCTATCAATGCCAATGATACCCGCAGCACGTTCAATTGAACCGGTTTGAGCAACCAATGACATGATGGTGTCATTCACTAACGTGTTGCCTTGTGCATTACCCGCTGCAATTAACTGGTCGAAGTGTTGGTTGTTCTTCTCCGCAGACGTAACCAATTTACCAACTTGATTACGCGTAACATCAAACTGCTTCTGGATCTCTTTAGCTGCTTGTTTGTCTTTTTGAGCCACTAGGTCAGCAATACTCGGACCAGAAAGCAATGTGCCGTCTTCACGCTTGTAAAGACCTGTGTAAACGTTATAGATGCCCTGCTCGTTGTAATAATGAGAGTTGTGCGTATTGTCTGAGAAACAATCGTGCTCATCTTCTGTCGAGTTTGCTTCCAACGCCACCTTCATACGCTCACCAGCAAGCTCACCTAAAGACAATGAACCCATACCGAACAACATTTTACGTAGGCCATTATCCGCAGAATCATTAAGAAGCGTTTCACGGTAGTTGCCTTTCACTTCCGCAGACCACTGTTTTTCCATCCATTCAAGGTCTTGAACCAGTAGATCGGCTGCCGCTTTTAGGTACTCACCACGACGGTCACAGTGACCATTCGTACACTCAGAACCGACAACGAAGTCTGTGTAAGCGCGCTGACCTGCGCCTGCGTTTGTGCCGTTTAGGTCTTGACCCCAAAGTAAGAATTCAATCGCGTGGTAACCTGACGCAACGTTTGCCTCAGAACCACCTACTTCGTTGAGATCCGCTAGCAATTCTGGAGTAATTTTTGAAACGTCTAGTTTAGAAGCACCAATCTGTAGACTGGTGTTTGCGATGATGTTTGCAGCAGCGCCTTCGTTACCGAGTTCATATTGGTAATCTGTCGCTACGTAGTCAATTAGGCCTTCATCAAGTGGCCATGCATTTAACTGCCCTTCCCAGTCATCAACAATCGCGTTACCAAAACGGAATACTTCAGATTGTTGGTACGGAACACGAGAATCTAGCCACGCTTGTTTTACTTCTTCAAGCTTATCCGCTGATGGCGATTTTAGAAATTCGTCGATTTTTACGTCGAGCGTTTTCGCCGTTGTCACTGAGTCAGCAAAGACTGCATGTGCAACGTCTGCATAATGTTCAACGACTTGTTGTTTCGTTACTTGGGCAGCAACGGTAGAACCACTGGCAATGAGGAGTGATGCAGCAATAGATTGGACTAAAACTGTTTTTGCATTCATCTGAAGCATCCTTGTTGAGCAATTTATTTGTTTTATTCGTAGTGCTAATTATTCTTATTTGCACTATTAGTCACGAGATAATACAAATTTACAATTTATTTTCAACTCTAGATACAAAAAAAGCCTCATCATTGTGAGGCTTTTAACATGCGAAACTGATAATTTAATAAATAAAATCAGAATTTTAGATTGTGCTTACCATGAGAAACTTTTGCTTTTAGGTAGCTTTCATTACCATCTTTAATATGTGCAGAGGTATTGACAACCTCAACAATCTCGATGCCGTATTCTGCTAATTCACGGATTTTCTTAGGGTTGTTGGTCACAAGGCGAATTTTACTTACGCCTAATGCTTCGAGCATTTGCGCTGCTTCAGTGAAATCACGCAGGTCATCGTCAAAACCCAAATGGTTGTTTGCTTCATAGGTGTTCATACCTTGGCTTTGCAAACGGTACGCATCAATTTTGTTGTATAGACCAATACCACGACCTTCCTGACGTAGGTATAAAATAATACCGCCAGATTCGCCCATGCGTTGAATGGTTTCTTCTAATTGCTCACCGCAATCACAACGGGATGAGTGAAAAACATCACCAGTAAGACATTCTGAATGCATACGCACCAAAGGCGTTTCTTGCGTTTGATCCGCTTGCCTAAAGATAACTGCCACATGCTCTTTATCTGTCTTCAGGCCACGAAAAGACAGGATTTCAGCATCGATATTACTTTTAGCCCCGACTTTAAAATCTACTCTGGCACGTACTTCCGCCATATCTATACTCACTCGATTTATTGCTTGATGCGCTTGATGCGTTTTCGTTATTGCATTCATGGGATTCACTCATTGCTCTTCAAATATGGGGATTGATACCGCATTTTTCAATATAGAGATCACAATTGAGAGCAGTTATCCCCTAAAGACAGCCAAAGAGAACAACTCCCCGCGCTGACGAATTGTTATAGTATAACAATTTTGAAAAACTACAATAAAAAACCCCAGACAAAATTTGTCTGGGGTTGATAATGAGTTGTATGTAGGGGTGATGATTTAATGTGTTTGGCTACGTTTCCAAACCGTAAGCTCTATCCATACCGCTTCGAGTTCTTGAATTTCTTCTTCGGTTAATACGGCAAGAGACGATGTAACTTGAGGCAGTTTCGAGGTTTGCAATGCACGAATCTGCGAATAAAAGTCTTTTTTTAACTGTAATATAACTGAATCCACTGCGTGCACCTACTTAGTTCTTTTATTACTTCTCCAGCTCAAATCGTTGATTTTCTTTATACTGGAATCTTCATAAATTCGGAAAAATGATAACATTCTGTTTGTTATCTGCACGATTTATTTCCCATAGTGGAATAGTGGTCACATTATTGACGCTTTATCATTTTGATCGAAAATAGGATAAAAAAGATCAAAAGTAATAGAGGAAAGATCCACAACGCTGCTGTCGAATAATTAAATGGCGGCTGATACAAAACGATATTCCCATATCTCTGAACCAAATAATCTTTTACCTCTTGATCCGTACTTCCTTCGTTTACCATCGAGTACACTTTCAATCTTAAATCTTTAGCGGCTTGTGCATTAGATTCAACAAGGTTTTGGTTTTGACATTGTGGGCATCGCAAAGCCTTGGCTAATGCATTTGCTCTTTGTTGCAGTTCAACGGAATGAAATTCAAACAGATCAACATGCTGCGTAATTTGCTCTGCTTTGACCCAAGAAGAACACAAAGAAAACAAAACAATAATGAAGTAAGCATATTTAAAGTGAGACATTAAAATACCCCGAAAATAACGAGTTCCATTTGTCTATTGTTAACTTACCTCTATATTTGATCAAAACATTGCCATTTTGATCAATTAAGTAAGTTTCAGGTGTTCCTATTACACCAAGTTCAACCGCCAGTTGCCCATTAGGATCGGATATAACTTCGGTATATGGATTGTGTGAAGAGCTCAAATAGCGTTTAGCCGCGCTCTCTTTATCTCGATAGTTAAGACCAACGATGGGCACACCTTGTCGAGCTAAGTTGAGCAAATCATCATGTTCTTGTTTACAAACCCCACACCAAGACGCCCAAACATTCAATAGCACATAACCTTGATTTTCTAGTACTGCATCGGTAATTCGATTGCCTGAAATAAGTGAGTAAGCGGTAAAATCCGGGATAGATAACACACGATTTTGTTGTATCTCCACGTTTGGTCTATCGAACAATGCCATTGTCGCGGTGACAACAAAAATCGCAACTAACAATATGAGAACGATCAGTTTAAGCGTATTTTTCGATCTCATTACCTTTTCCCCTTCGATTCGTCATACTCCCCAAAGCACTTATTACGATTAAAGCGCCACCAAACCATATCCACCAGATACCCGCCCGATATTGCACTTTAATTGCGTAGGCGCTGTTGTCGAGCTTGTCACCCAAAGTGATGTAGTAGTCTCCATGCCATAGTGATCGAATAGCGGGCTCGGTCATATTCATCACGCGGACAGGGTAATGCCGTTTCTCGGGTTGAAAGTTCAGCGCCTTACCGCTCTCCAAATAAAGATCAACACTCCCCTGTTCTGCGGTGTAGTTCGGCCCAACTAACCATTCAATCCCGTGGTAATCAACGGTGATACCCGCTTTTTGATACGAGCTACCAGGCCCTGCCCGTAAGTTGTATTCATACGAATAGTCACTATTAAATACTGCCCCGCTTGCAGCCAACGCAAAGCCAACATGAGCAAGAAACATAGGCATTAATTTGCTCTTGTTTTCTGCACAAAACAGCAATAGCACATGAGAAACCACTACCCACGTCGCTAATACCAGAGTAATCAAAGTCGTTATATGAAGCTCTTTAGTAGCAAAAACGAAAATAGCGCTAACCGCAATAACATGAATACCGACAAACCCAATGGTTTTAACGGCATGAGGACTGGCTCCTTTCGTCCACTTCAACACGGGCATAAAGGCGAGAAAGGTCAGAGCAAGTAATGTAAGGGGAAAAACGAGGCTGTTAAAGTAAGGTGCCCCAACGGATATATTACCCAAGCCAAGCAGTTGATAAAGCATTGGGTAAAAGGTACCGAGGAAAACAATCGCCATACAAACAACGAGAAGTCCAATAGCGATGTATACCATGTAGGCACGACTTATTAACGAATCGAGCGTAAAACGAGGAATATGTAGCCCTCGCATAATGAGCACACCAAAGGTGACAATCACCAAAATGCTGAGAACAGCAAGAAGTACTACACCTTTGGTTGGATCAACCGCAAACGCGTGTACTGAGGTTAATACACCCGATCTCACCACAAATGTGCCGAGAATACTCAAACTGAACGTCGCAAAAGCCAATGCGTAGGTGCTCCAAATTGCTCCTTTATTACGCTTCGACAACACACCGCTATGCAGTAGTGCGGTACCCATTAACCAAGGCAGCAAAGACGCGTTTTCTACCGGGTCCCAAAACCACCACCCGCCCCAACCTAACTCATTGTATGCCCACCAAGAACCGATCAAAATTCCAATTGTTAGCGTACCCCAAGCAAAGAAAGCGGCACTACGGGCAACACCATACCATTCATTTATAGGTCGTTTCGCTAATAACGCAGCTAAGGCGAACGCCAGTATCGCGGCATAACCAACGTAACCCAAATACAACAGCGGTGGATGAATAATAAGCCCGATATCTTGCAACATCGGATTGAGATCTCGTCCCTCCAACGCTAGTGTCTGAGCATACTCAAAAGGATTGGACGTGGTGAGGGTAAACCAAGCGAAAATAGCAATAAGTAAGTTCATGATACCCAAGCAATCGCCTGTATATTGAGTGCAAACTGGCGACTTGATAGCAATAAAAGACGCCCATAAGCTCAACGTAACCACCCAAAACAACATAGACCCTTGATGGCCGCCCCAAGCAGCTGCAATCTTAAACGCGATAGGTAACTGGCTGTTCGAGTGTGTAACCACATACTCAAGCGCAAAATTATCCTGAATAAAACAGACTATCAAAAGCGCCAAACAAACTAAGGAGGCTAAGCTGATAATATGAGACGTTGCGGTTTGGTGTGGCAACACTCCCTTCTTCCGCAGCGTAAAGCAAACCCAATGCAGCAGCGTCGCACATGTCGATGCGACAGCCACCAATATCAACAAAAAGAAACCGAGCTCAGCCTCCATTTTGCCTCCTTACACGATGGTCATTTGACCGGCATAGAGAATGAAAGTACGCAGCATGAGTACGCCAACCAAACTCAACGTTGTGACCGCAAAAACGTAACTTCCCCTATGACGAACTTCAGAAGGCGTCAACCAATTAAGAGTCAAAGGCGTTATCATGCCGATGAGCACCACCCCAACCCAGAACCACTGAGCCCAGAACCCACTCGAAATGGCATTCCAAGCCGCGGCTTCATTTTGCCCGCCACTAAAGATAAGCCCAGTAAAGAATGTCACTAAGACAAACAGCTCAAACAATACTACTGGGCGTTCAAATCCGTGTACCCAAGACACACTTGGGCTGCTGGTCGACTCTTCAAACACCAAGATGCCGAACATCAAACATGCTGCTGCGCCAGATGACAAACTAGAGAATAGGAATAAGATTGGCAGTACTGGATTGTTTAGCATTGGGTAAGTCTTCAATGCAGACAATAAAAAGCCGGTGTATGCCGCAAGCACGATGGCTAAGAAGCCCAAGAATAATTCAATTGCGTTGTTGGCTTTCCCCGCCTTAATCAAAATGCCATCAGCAAAATCCAGCAGTTTGCTTGGTAACTTCCCTTCACAAAAGCTGATGATTTGATGGCGGAAGATAACGCCGATCCAAACAAACAGCACTAGCATGTACACTTGGAACAAGATCACGCCCATCGACATCACGGAAGTCGGGTTGTAGTAAATCATGATCTTCCAAAACTCAAGCGGTTTAGTTAAGTGGAAAATCAAAATCACTAAGCCAGAAATAATGCCAAATGGCGCTAGCCAAGCCATTGCTTTTATAATGCCATTGTTTGCGGGATCACCTTCAATCACTTTGCGTTTTAAATAGATAGAAATCATCACCGCACCTGCTGACATCCCAGCGAGGAATAAGTAAATCGCAATAATCCAATCCCAGACTAACGAGTCAAAGTGGAATGCACTTTCGAAGCCGTTCATGATGACACCTCCCCTTTGCTATGCGGAATTTTGTACAGTTTAGGCTGCGTACCTAAATGCGATTTATCGCGATAGACAACATGGCTTTCAATGGCTTTGCTCACCTCACTAGTTGGGTCATTCAAATCACCAAAAATGAGAGCTTTTGTTGGGCAAGATTCCACGCAAGCTGGCTGCTTACCTTGTGCTAGATTGGTATCACGGCAGAAGTTACATTTATCCGCAGAGTGATCGACTGGATTAAAGAAACGCACTTGGTAAGGGCAAGCCGCTAAGCAATAACCACATCCGACACATTTCTCTTTGTGTACATCCACAATGCCCGTCGTTTCATCTTTGTATGCTGCGCCTGTTGGGCACACATAGACACATGGTGGGTTATCGCAATGCTGACAGGATTCGCGAGTAAACTGGTATTCCACATCTGGGAATTTGCCAATCGGTTCACTGCGATGAATTTTAAGACGTGTCACGCCCTCAGGGACCTTGTTCACTTCTCGACAAGCATCGGTACAAGCGGTACAGCCAATACAAGCATTTTCATCATGAACCATACCCATGCGCTTTGCTTGTTTACTGTTGCTGGCATAAAGAGAAGAGCTAACAACGGAAGTGCCTGCAACGCCTGTAGTTAAAATCAACGCGCCGCTACCGGCTAAAAAGTTTCTTCTCGAACATTTCATGCTATCTCTCCTCTTCTTTGGCAAGTTCAGGTTCGACGGCAAATTCAGAGTGACAATCCACACACTGCTTGATCAGTTGTTTTCTGTCGTACGACAACGCTTTGGTTTTCGCTGCGTGTACATCGTGGCAATTTGAACAAGTGAGGTTTTTGGCGTGCACATCGTGCGTCCAGTGGCTTTCTCTCAGTTGTGTCGGTGCATGGCAATCCACACATTGGCTGTTGGCTTTAAGAATCATGCTTGGATCAAGGAACACTTTGTCGTGTACCTCTTTCGATTGCGCGGCAGAAAACTTAATCACATCAGGTGCCCCTTCACGATGGTCGGGACCAATGTTGCTATGGCAATTGGTGCAATTAAGTTGCTTCCCTTGGCTGAGTAGAGCTTGCGGGTCATGCGATAGATTCAGAGTATCTTTAGCATCCTTATGACATTGAAGACATTTATAGTCTCGGTCACGGATCAACTCGACTTGATGACGCTCAGCTCGAGCACCTTCAACTGGCTCTGAAGAAGTCGCATGGGCGGCGGTGAAAAAACCATAGATGGCAAAGATGAAGAGAAATTTCAGCATTGTCTCTATGGTCAATTTTATATTGCCCATATTTTTCTTTCCTTAGCTCGATAATAATTGATAACTGTTATCAACTATTATTTGAGCAACAATTAATTTCCTCTGAAGATATTTTTACACCTTCAAATGACATCAATTCTTATTTTGGAAAGCCACAACGCTAAACCTGTATTTATAATACCTCTATAATTCCTAAGAGGTAGAATCACATGTTCAAAAAGCGACCTTAATCACCTTATTTTTAGAATGGTTATACCCATAACACGCTGTGATTAAAGGGGATTACAACATACCACTTTAGGGGTATATAAACTTAAACATGATTAAGATCACTAGCATAAATTGATCTAAAACAAGGCCAATTTCGGTCACTATTTCATCTATTCAATTCACTATTAATATTAACGATAGATCTCCGATTCTTATTTGGAATAGCTCCTCACAACGCTGCTAATAAAAACGAATATGGAGATAACACCGTGAGCATAAAACACTGGATGAGCGCACCTATCGCGGTTGCGACCTTATTCGCCAGCCAATTATTTTTGGTTGGTGCTCCTTTGGCGGCTGAGGATACTGGTCTCATAGAGCCTCGCAATGATACCTTTGAACAAAACCATCCTGACCAATATCACTCTTGGAAAGCCACATCGGAAAGCGAGCATATTGAAGATGCCTTAAGTGAAGACCCAAACATGGTGATCTTGTGGGCTGGTTATGGTTTTGCTAAAGACTACAACAAAGCGCGCGGTCACTTTTACGCGCTTGATGATGTGAGGCAAACCCTCAGAACTGGCGCACCAGCAGACGAAAACTCCGGGCCAATGCCGATGGCTTGTTGGAGTTGTAAAAGCCCAGATGTCGCCCGCGTAATTGAAGAGCGCGGTGAAGACGGTTATTTCGAAGGTAAATGGGCACGCTTAGGCTCAGAAATCGTCAACCCTATCGGTTGCTCCGATTGCCACAACACGGGCTCTGAAGCCTTCAAGAAAGGCGAACCTGCGCTGGCACTGACTCGCCCATACGTCGAGCGTGCTTTTGATACTATTGGTAAAAACTTTGATGAACAGTCTCGCCTAGATAAGCAAGCATCGGTCTGCGCTCAATGTCATGTCGAGTACTACTTCACAGGTCAGACTAAAGCAGTCAAATTCCCATGGGACATGGGGACCAACGTCGCTGATATGGAGAAATACTACGACGCGTTGAACTTTAAAGATTGGACGCACGCCGTTTCTAAAGCACCAATGCTTAAGGCCCAACACCCAGGTTTCGAAACTTGGAGAGCGGGTATTCATGGCAAAAACAAAGTGGTGTGTGTGGACTGTCACATGCCTAAAGTAACCAAAGAAGACGGTACGGTATACACCGACCACAAAGTGGGTAACCCGTTTGATCGTTTTGAAGACACCTGTGCGCAATGCCATACTCAAACCAAAGAGCAGCTACAAGGCATCGTTTCGACTCGCAAAGCGCAAGTACTAAACATGAAGCTAACCGCCGAGAAGCAAATTGTGGCAGCGCACTTTGAAGCTGGTGCCGCATGGGAAGCAGGAGCAACAGAAGCAGAGATGCAACCTATCCTACAAGATATTCGCCATGCACAATGGCGTTGGGACTACGCGATTGCTTCTCACGGTGTTCACATGCATGCTCCTGAGGTAGCACTTGAGGTACTAGGCACTGCAGTTGACCGCGCTGCTGACGCTCGTACTAAGTTGGTTCGTTTATTAGCAACAAAAGGCATTACTGACCCTGTTCAAATTCCAGATATCTCGACCAAAGCAAAAGCGCAACAAGCACTAGGTATGGATATGGAGAAGATGAACGCAGATAAGAAGCACTTCTTAGAAACGGTGGCACCAGAATGGGATAAAGCAGCTGCTGAGCGCGAAGCAACGTACTGATCAGTATCGATTACACTAGGTTAAATGGATAAAACGAAGGGCGCACGTTGCGCCCTTTTTGTTTGATAGAAGGCAGAGGAAAACAGATTAGCGACGAGGAAGTCTCGGCCTAGGCTGAATATGTGGACGGGTTTTAGGCATCTGCACATTTGGGCGTGTAACTGGGCGCTGGATCTTCGTTTCCGGCAATGCTTTTCTTTGTTGAACCTTTTCTTTCACCGCTTTATCTTGTAAAGCCGTAGGCTCGATGCGCTCGGGGCGGTTCTCCCACTTGGTTTGAATCTCCTGCTTTTGCTCGTCAGGCAGCGATTGCCAATGATCGTCAAGCTGTCGCTTCATGTTATCGATATTGGCGGACATATCGTCGTCTTTCCAATCTTCGACTTTGTCTTTGATGGATTGCTGTTGCTCTTCATCCAAGCCATTCCACCACTCTTCCAGTTTCTCTTTATATTCATCTCCGTTGTCGCAACAACCCGGATAGTAATAAATCCAGTAATCGTCATGATCGTACCACCACGGTTCGTAGTAACCTGAAGAATAATAAACCGTAGAGGAAGAGCCAGAATGATTGGAAGAGCTACAACCCACTAACACGGAGCCGTACAGCACCACCAATATTCCGAACGCTTTATTCTTCATTCATCCCCCCACCTTTCTTCTACTACTAATTAGAGTCTACGCCTACAACAGCTCTTTAGCTTTATTGATCGAGTTAATAATTTGTACTCGATCCAAGCTTGGATCGTTAGAGTCGAGTAATAGCACCCAAGTATCAATGGCTTCCTGAAAGCGGAATGAAACAAAGTGGTCGTTGGCAATCAAAGACAAAGCCGCTTCATTGTGCGGTTCTATCTGCAAAGCTTGCTCCAAAAGCAAACTGACTTCTTGCGTCATTGATTGCTGGTGAATGTAGTATAAGGTCGTCGCTTTCGCAGCAAGTTGCGTGGCACCGACTGGCTCAGTCAGTTGGATTGCGTAATCAAAACAAATCAGCGCGCCATCCAGTTCTCCCTCTAGCAGGTAGCCCTGCCCTAGCTGAAACCACAATTCGGCATTGTTTGGGTCTTCACGCAATTGGTCTTGAATTTCCTGCATGATATCGCGAGCAGTCATCATTCGAGAGACTTCAGCTTGAATAGGTTGTGGAGGAGATTGACGCAACAATAAGAAGCTAGCGCTGGTTAACACTAGTACCAAAGCACAAAAACCGAACCATTGTGCCGCTCTTACTCTTGAAGCGCTTAGCGATAATACGACGACGAATAATCCCATCAAAGTGATGGCAATGAAAAACCAAACAGACATAACGCGCTCCCTAGACAAACTGAGTATTAGTGTACTGGTTTAATGCTTGTATTGCGTTGATAGAGGTACAAAAAAGCCGAGCAACTGAGGCTCGGCTTTTTACATTAGAATAGTGACGAAAGATTACTCTTCGTTACCTTCCTCTGCATCATCAGCGGCTGGCGCTTCTGGAGTATCTTGCTGCGTATTTTCGTCTGTTGACTCTAACGCTTCTGCTTCTTCACCAGCAGGCAGCTCTTCTTCATCAACTTCTTCAATACGTTGTAAACCAACAACAGATTCGTCTTCCGCAGTACGGATAAGCGTTACACCTTGCGTGTTACGACCAACCTGGCTAACTTCACCCACACGAGTACGTACTAGTGTACCAGCGTCGGTGATCATCATCATTTCATCACCCTCAACAACCTGGATAGCACCAACTACCGGGCCGTTTCGCTCAGAAACTTTGATAGAAACGACACCTTGAGTGCCTCGACCTTTTGTCGGGTACTCACTCAGCGCTGTACGTTTACCGTAACCGTTTTCTGTAACTGTTAGGATGTCGCCTTCGTGTGAAGGAACGATAAGTGATACAACTTGGTCATTTTCAGCCAGTTTCATACCACGCACACCAGAGGCGGTACGACCCATAGGACGAACACCTTTAAACTTGATCTCTGGCTGACCATTCTCATCAAGAACTGGCTTACCATTTTCGTCAAGTACTGGAATTTCTTCTGCTTCTTTAAAGCGAACCACTTTACCCGCTTTAGAGAACAGCATGATTTCGTTTTCGCCGTTAGTGATATCCACACCGATTAACGAATCGTCTTCACGTAGGTTTACCGCAATCAGACCATTTGAACGAACATTTGCAAACTGGTTCAACGGCGTTTTCTTAACCGTACCGTCACCTGTTGCCATGAAGATGAATTTGTCTTCAGAGAATTCATCAACACGCAGAATCGCGGTAATACGCTCACCTTCTTCTAGTGGAAGGATGTTCACAATTGGCTTACCACGAGCAGTGCGGCTCGCTAGAGGCAATTGGTAAACTTTCAGACGGTATGTTTTACCGCGAGTAGAGAAACACAAGATGTTATCGTGGGTATTCGCCACTAGAAGACGCTCGATATGGTCTTCATCTTTCATCTTGGTCGCACTCTTACCTTTACCACCACGGCGCTGTGACTCGTAGTCGCTCAGTACTTGGTACTTAACGTAACCACCGTGCGATAGAGTAACCACAACGTCTTCACGTGCGATCAGCTCTTCCATGTCGATATCATGGCTCGCAGCTGTGATTTCTGTACGACGAGCATCACCAAAGCCGTCACGAACCGCTTCAAGTTCTTCGCGGATCACTTCCATCAAACGCTCAGTGCTTGCAAGGATATGCATGAGCTCAGCGATTTCTTCTAGAAGTGTTTTGTATTCGCCAAGAATCTTCTCGTGTTCTAGACCTGTTAGTTTGTGTAGACGAAGATCTAGGATAGCTTGTGCTTGTTGCTCAGTCAGGAAGTACTGACCATCGCGAATGCCGTATTGAGGTTCTAGCCATTCAGGGCGTGCTGCATCTGTACCAGCACGCTCTAGCATTGCTGAAACGTTGCCTAAATCCCAACCACGAGCGATAAGACCCGCTTTTGCTTCAGCCGGTGTTGGCGCCTTACGGATAAGCTCAATGATTTCATCAATGTTGGCAAGCGCTAGCGCTAAACCTTCAAGGATGTGGGCACGTTCACGCGCTTTACGTAGTTCGAAAATAGTACGACGAGTCACAACTTCACGACGGTGATCAACGAAGCACTTCAACATATCTTTCAGGTTGAATAGCTGTGGTTGGCCATTGTTTAGGGCCACCATGTTGATACCGAAAGTGGTTTGCAACTGAGTCTGAGCGTATAGGTTGTTTAGAACCACTTCGCCCACAGCGTCGCGCTTACATTCAATAACAATACGCATACCGTCTTTATCTGACTCGTCGCGCAGTGCACTGATGCCTTCAACTTTCTTATCTTTAACTAGCTCAGCGATCTTTTCGATCAAGCGAGCTTTGTTTACCTGGTATGGGATCTCAGTGACGATGATGGTTTCTTTACCATTCTTCTCCACTTCGATGTCCGCTTTCGAACGCATGTAGATTTTGCCGCGACCTGTTTTGTACGCGTCTACAATGCCTTTACGACCGCTGATCAGCGCCGCCGTTGGGAAATCAGGACCAGGAATGTAATCCATTAGTTCATCAATAGTGATTTCTTCATTATTGATGTATGCAAGACAGCCATCGATCACTTCGCCAAGGTTATGAGGCGGGATGTTGGTTGCCATACCTACTGCGATACCAGAAGCACCGTTAACCAATAGGTTTGGAATTTTAGTTGGAAGAACCGCTGGGATCTGCTCAGTACCGTCGTAGTTTGGTACGTAGTCTACGGTCTCTTTGTCTAGGTCAGCCAATAGTTCGTGGGCAATTTTTGCCATTCGAACTTCGGTGTAACGCATTGCCGCAGCAGAGTCGCCATCGATAGAGCCAAAGTTACCTTGACCATCGACCAGCATGTAACGAAGCGAGAACGGTTGAGCCATACGTACGATTGTGTCGTACACAGCACTATCACCGTGTGGGTGATATTTACCGATTACGTCGCCGACAACACGGGCTGATTTTTTATATGGTTTGTTCCAATCGTTGCCTAGTACGTTCATCGCGAATAAAACGCGGCGGTGTACTGGTTTTAGGCCATCACGCACATCTGGAAGAGCACGACCCACGATGACTGACATCGCATAGTCTAGATATGAACCTCTAAGCTCATCTTCAATGTTTACGGGCGTGATCTCTTTAGCTAAATCGCTCATAGAGCCATTATCCCTCTATTATCTGATCGTAATTACGATACGTGTAAGGTGCAAAAATATAACACACAATTCATCACTTCGGCATCACTTTCCCTCTCCTTTTATCAGGTTGTGAGCTTGGTTATGAATCAAATGTCGAGAATTTGCACACTCATCCCATATCTTTCTGATTAGTGGTTATATTTCGGTCAATATTGAGCAAAATCGGACTCTGTACGTATGGAACTTAGTTGAAATCGTTAATCCCAATATATCCACACAACGTCAAAAATGCCGGTTTTAGAGTATTGTCACTGGCACTAGTTCAAGGATGAACCAAAAACATGCAAGCCCTTTCAAAGTTACAGGAGCCTGTTGTTGCCGCACCAGTGAACTCTGTCATTGTCCCTTCACTAAGCACGTCGAGGTTGTTTGGTTATAAAACGTTGGAGTATACTGACGCCCTCTAAAGGACTCAGATTGAATGCAATAAAACCAATTATGACTAAAGCACAAAATGTCGACCCAAGTGAAATTAAGAAATTCGAGGACATGGCTTCTCGATGGTGGGATTTAGAAGGCGAGTTTAAGCCACTTCATCAAATTAACCCACTTCGTTTGAACTATGTACTTGAAAAAGCAAATGGCTTGTTTGGCAAGCGCGCACTTGATGTCGGCTGTGGTGGTGGCATTCTTGCTGAAAGCATGGCGAAAGAAGGCGCTATTGTGACTGGACTTGATATGGGCAAAGAACCTTTAGAAGTCGCACGACTACAT
This sequence comes from Vibrio sp. JZG10, assembly GCF_054064075.1. Classification (NCBI taxonomy): domain Bacteria; kingdom Pseudomonadati; phylum Pseudomonadota; class Gammaproteobacteria; order Vibrionales; family Vibrionaceae; genus Vibrio; species Vibrio sp. JZG10. Next base: position 25,971 of record NZ_JBSUGE010000022.1, on the reverse strand, counting down.
GCATTAGAAACAGGTACTCAACTGACCTACATTCAGAGCACAATAGAAGACCACGCTATAGAAAACGCAGGGACTTACGATGTCGTGACTTGTATGGAGATGCTTGAACACGTTCCAGATCCTCTCTCCGTTATCCGATCTTGTGCTGCGCTAGTAAAACCTGGTGGTCACGTGTTTTTCTCAACCTTGAACCGAAACATCAAGTCATACTTGTTTGCTATTGTCGGTGCAGAGAAGCTTCTTAAGATTGTTCCTGAGGGGACTCACGAGCACGAGAAGTTTATCAAGCCTGCCGAAATGATGAAGATGATAGACCAAACAGACCTGACGGAAATGGGCATTACGGGGCTTCATTACACCCCTCTAAATGACAGCTACAAACTCGGTCGTAATGTAGATGTAAACTACATCGTTCATACTAAAAAATACTGAACGCTATTAAGTTAAAAAATGTGTTTTGTGATTGACATTTTTTGTAGAAAATGAATCGAAAGCGGTAGCACAAAGTTGCCGCTTTTTTTGTCTTTTTATGCCTAAAATTCGTGCTCTAGATTCCATTTTAACCAACCTATTTTTCGTAGATAAAAACGGCCAAAGATCAAGGAAAATATTTTTGCATGCGGTTATTTCTAAACCGATCTCAAAACCGTGCTTTTAACCATTCAAGTCTGCCCTTTTCTCATCGGTTAGTGTTCACTTACTGATTTTTTTCATTTTGTCAGTTATCCACAAGTCATCCCCGATCTGTACCTTGATAAATCAGTGTAATAGCACTATCTTGTAACCCGCAAACAAATGAACCCCTATATGTTGTGTTTAAGCGACAATATATAGATAGACTTTGATCACAAAGCCGCCGCAAGCTTTACTCATATTGCACATAAACAAACAAAAATACGGCTTTTATCAGTTTTCTTAGGGAAATAAAGCAGAATGAACCAACAACTTACCGTCACCAAGCGTGATGGCCGTAAAGAAAGTATCGATCTGGATAAAATCCACCGCGTTATCACTTGGGCTGCAGAAGGTCTAGATAATGTTTCGGTTTCTCAAGTAGAACTTCGCGCTCACATCCAGTTTTACGACGGCATCACAACGACAGATATTCACGAGACAATCATCAAGTCTGCGGCAGACCTGATCTCTGAAGAGACTCCGGATTACCAATACCTAGCTGCTCGCCTAGCGGTATTCCATCTGCGTAAAAAAGCGTATGGCCAATACGAGCCACCAACGCTTTATGATCACGTGTCTCGCCTCGTCGATATGGGTAAGTACGATCAACATATTCTAGAAGACTACACAAAAGCAGAACTCGACGAACTTGATGCGTACATCGACCATAAACGCGACCTAAACTTCTCATACGCGGCAGTTAAGCAGCTAGAGGGCAAGTACTTCGTACAAAACCGTGTAACGGGCCAAATTTACGAAAGTGCTCAGTTCTTATATATCCTTGTAGCAGCGTGCCTATTTGCGAAATATCCAAAAGCAACGCGTCTTGATTACATCAAGCGTTTCTACGATGCGACATCGACATTTAAGATTTCTCTACCTACGCCAATTATGTCTGGCGTGCGTACCCCTACTCGCCAGTTCAGCTCATGTGTTCTGATCGAGTGTGGCGACAGTCTTGATTCTATCAACGCAACAGCAAGCTCAATTGTTCGTTACGTATCTCAGCGCGCTGGTATTGGTATCAACGCTGGTCGTATCCGTGCATTAGGTTCAGAGATTCGCGGTGGTGAAGCGTTCCACACTGGCTGTATCCCGTTCTACAAATACTTCCAAACCGCAGTAAAATGTTGTTCGCAAGGTGGTGTTCGTGGTGGCGCAGCGACTGTATTCTACCCAATGTGGCACGGCGAAGCTCGCTCTCTAATGGTGCTTAAAAACAACCGTGGTGTTGAAGAGAACCGTGTTCGTCACATGGACTACGGTGTTCAGTTAAACAAACTGATGTACCAACGTTTAGTTGAGGGTGGCAACATCACACTATTCTCACCTTCAGACGTACCGGGTCTATACGACGCATTCTTCGAAAACCAAGAAGAGTTTGAGCGTCTATACGTGAAGTACGAGAACGATCCTTCAATCAAGAAAGAAACGGTTAAAGCGATTGAAATGTTCACTCTGCTAATGCAAGAGCGTGCATCAACAGGTCGTATCTACATTCAGAACGTGGACCACTGTAATACTCACAGCCCATTTGATTCTGAAGTAGCGCCAGTTCGTCAATCGAACCTATGTCTAGAAATCGCACTGCCAACGAAGCCATTAACTAACGTTGAAGATGACTCGGGCGAGATCGCACTATGTACGCTTTCTGCCTTCAACCTTGGTGCTATCAAGTCTCTAGATGATTTCGAAGAGCTATCTGATCTTGTTGTTCGTGCGCTAGATGCACTGCTTGATTATCAAGATTACCCTCTACCAGCGGCATACAAATCGACGATGAACCGTCGTACGCTAGGTGTTGGTGTGATCAACTTCGCTTATTACTTAGCGAAACATGGCGTGAAATACTCTGACGGTAGCGCAAATGGCCTGACTCACCGTACGTTCGAAGCAATGCAGTACTACCTACTAAAAGCATCGGTAGAACTGGCGAAAGAGCAAGGCAAGTGCCCTTCATTCGACGAAACGAACTACGCGAAAGGCTTACTGCCGATTGATACGTACAAGAAAGATATCGACCTAATTTGTGACGAAGCGCTGCACTACGACTGGGACAGCCTACGTAAAGAAATTATGGAGCACGGCCTACGTAACTCAACACTGACTGCGCTAATGCCTTCTGAGACTTCTTCTCAGATTTCAAACGCCACTAACGGTATTGAGCCACCACGTGGTTATGTTTCAGTAAAAGCTTCGAAAGACGGTATTCTGAAGCAAGTTGTACCTGAGTTCACTGAACTTAAAGACAACTATGAACTGCTTTGGAACATCGGTTCGAACGACGGTTACCTACATCTTGTGGGTATTATGCAGAAGTTTGTTGACCAAGCTATCTCTGCTAATACTAACTACGACCCGTCACGTTACGAGACTGGCAAGGTACCAATGAAGAAACTACTTCAAGACCTGCTAACAGCGTACAAGTTTGGTGTGAAAACGCTTTACTACCATAACACTCGTGATGGCGCAAAAGATGAACAGAAAGACGCTGTTCAACCACAAGATGACGATTGTGCTGGCGGCGGTTGTAAGATTTAATCTACCCGCACCTAACACTCCGTAAAGACAGACTATCGATAACCTCCCCTTATGGGGAGGTTTAAAAGGAATTGAGGCATTATGGCTTACAGTACTTTTAACCAAAAAAAGAATGACCAATTGAAGGAACCAATGTTCCTAGGTCAATCAGTAAACGTTGCACGCTACGACCAACAAAAGTTTGAGATTTTCGAAAAGCTTATCGAGAAACAACTTTCTTTCAATTTGTGACATAAAAACTCACACAAATGCAATGTGAGTAACTAAATCACTTTAAAAACAGAGATTAAAGACCCCAAAAATTTATGTGACACTCACATAAATCCCAAAATACAAACAAAAATCGATTTATGTGAAACATACTAAAGGAGTAAATTTTGAAATACTCAACTTTCAATACAACTAAAAATGACCAACTAAAGGAACCTATGTTCTTCGGTCAAAATGTAAATGTCGCTCGATACGACCAAGAGAAATATAAAGCAATATCTTCGATTACTGAGAAGGCACTTAGCTTTTTCTGGAGACCAGAAGAAATTGATGTCAGTCAAGATAGGATCGATTACCAAAACTTACCAGATCATGAGAAACACATTTTCATATCCAACTTGAAATATCAAACCTTGTTGGATTCTATTCAAGGGAGAAGCCCAAACGTCGCACTTCTTCCTATCGTTAGTATTCCTGAGCTTGAAACTTGGATAGAAACTTGGTCTTTCTACGAAACGATTCACTCAAGATCCTACACGCACATAATCCGCAACATTATCAACGACCCTTCAATTGTATTCGATGATATTGTTGAGAATGAAGAAATTAAGAAACGTGCTGTTAGTGTCTCCAAATACTATGACGATCTGATCGAGTCAGTACAGCAATACCAACTCCTAGGATTAGGTTCACACGAAGTTAACGGTGAAAAAATCGTAGTTTCACTTCATGGCTTAAAGAAAAAACTTTACCTATGTTTGATGTCAGTAAACATCCTTGAAGCGATCCGATTCTATGTTAGTTTTGCCTGCTCATTTGCGTTTGCAGAGCGAGAACTGATGGAAGGTAATGCAAAAATCATTAAGCTTATTGCTCGCGATGAAGCTCTGCACTTGTCTAGCACACAGCACATGATCAATATTCTTCGTAATGGACAAGATGGACTTGAGTACATTCAAATTGCAGAAGAATGTAAAGAAGAATCGCAACAAATGTTTGTTGATGCAGCCAAACAAGAGAAAGAGTGGGCAGAATACTTGTTCAAAGATGGATCAATGATTGGTCTAAACAAAGAAATCTTGTGTCAGTATGTCGAATACATTACGAATATTCGTATGCAAGCCGTTGGTTTAAAACCCGCATTCCCTGATGCCACAAGTAATCCAATTCCTTGGATCAATTCATGGCTTTCATCGGATAACGTTCAAGTGGCACCACAAGAATCAGAAATAAGCTCTTACTTAGTCGGTCAAATTGATAGCGCCATCGACGCTGATGACTTCAAAGGTTTTGAACTGTAATGAAACATATAACCTTCAATGAAAAGAAGGTCGTATCAAATCATGATGAAGTAATTCTAGATGTTTTAGATTTGCATAATTTAGATGCTGAATCTCAATGTAGGAACGGTTTTTGTGGCGCGTGTCGATGTAAATTAATATCAGGTCGCGTGAAGTATATCAACGAACCAATTGCCTATTTTGAAGAAGGAGAAATCCTTCCTTGTATCTCAATTGCTGAATCTGATGTTGTTTTAGTCACCAGTTAGATAGAACTCTAGGAGGTGATGATTTTCACATAGCGAAATCATCACCAATTCCTATGGTTAGTTCTCACTACTTAATCAGCAATGATATTAGTCATCTTTGTGATTATTTACTCGTTTAGTTATGTAATCAGTCTGCTTTTTATAGGAGAAAACAAATAAAACTAGTATCAAAAATACTAAAACCTCTTTCCACCATGTTTTTAACCATGACAACTCAGGAACGACATGCTCGTATAACATTGTTAAGGCTAGGCAAAAAAACATTGAGCATAACGTTCTGTACATATTATTGGCTTCTGAAAGTATAGGGATCAAGGGATCTGCCTTTGATGCAGTAACATACTTGCCATAGTCTGCAAAGTTAAGGATGTGACACTTTTTTAGAATAGGCTCAACAATGATTGACCCGATACGGCTAATGATAAGTCCGATGAAATAGTAAAGAAAGACACCAATAACAATATCTTTTTGGATGAGACTGTAGCTTGAAACTTTTTCCAAAATTGCCACATAAACAATCCCTGGAAAAAGATAATTGAACAAATTATAAGAAGACAGTTTATCTAGTAACTCTTTCATTGTAATTGCCATCGATTTAGAGAAATAAGGATACTGAAAGCATAGCACTTAAGGCTATCTTATACACGACCTGTAATGAATACTTCTTGAAGTTTTATTTAATAGGTTATTTCGTCAACAAGTGACATCTAATAACAAAACTATGTGAATTTAAAATATAGAAAAATATACAGCATATTTATGCTTTAAAGGAGGCTCTATGAGTGATTTTATAAAATACCTACCTGTCGGCAATGGTGACAGCATTTTAATTAAGTCTGGAACGAAAACAGTCCTAACTGACATTAAGTACTGCGCTCCATGTGATGATGCTTATGATATATCCAAAGATATAAAAGATGCTTGTAGTAATAATCATTTGAATTACTTCATTTCGACTCACCAAGATAAAGACCATGTTCTAGGCTTTACGGAACTGTTCCATTGTGGAAAGCCAGAAAGCTGGAAGAAAGATGAAGGGAAAATATTGGTAGACGAAATCGTATGCTCCAAGCGTGCTTTAAGTGAAGAGTCAACAGATGCCTCCAAAGATGTCCTTAAAGAAATTAAACGAAGAAACAAATTGACTGGCTCTGAACGATGTAAGGATGGTAATCGACTATTAATTGTTGCTGAAGGAGACAGCATCGAAGTAGGGACTAGACTAAAGGGTAAAGTTCTTTCACCCAATTGTGATGAAGTTGATGGCGAAAGCAGAAACAACAGCAGCGTTGTCATTAGCTGGGCGTATCAAACCTCATCGGACTCCACTAAAACTAAGATTCTACTTGGTGGTGACGCTGAGTGTGAAGTTTGGGAGCGTTTAGATGATGATTATGGTTCTGATGATTTAGGTTGGAACTTATGTACAGCTCCTCATCATTGTAGTATGACGCCTTTTGCATCTAAAGAAGATGTTCAAGATAAAGATGCTGATTACATCGATAATGAAAAAGCGATAAGTGCTCTGAGCCATCGTTTAGGTAGTGCTTTTGTCGTATCGTCATCTAAAGAGATTAAACGTAATGATGATAACCCACCACATTACAAAGCGAAAAATAAATGGTTAAACATTCTAAAGAAATCAGCAACCGATGAGACAGCAAAAGATCGGTTTTATTGTACTTCGACTCACAATGAAGGCAAAGCTGCTCCTGTTTGCTTTATATTAAATGATAAGGGCATTCGGTTGGAGAAAAAGAACTCAAACAGTAAAACAAAATCTGCTGCATTGAGCACTACCACCAAGTATGGGTGAAATTAGTAGAAAGGTTTCACTATAGCTATTAGGTAGATACGATAGGTTGTACTCCGCATAATTGCGATCTTATTAATTTTAGGCGCAAGATCGGCTCTTAGAGATCTACCTACTTTAGCCAATGTCAGTATTAATAGGTATCAAGCAGATGAAAGTTATCCATGATTGGATCCTCAATGATATTCGATTGTTAAAGCAATGTGATGGTGTACAATGCATCCAATACAACATCGTTGGAGAACTCGTATTTGTAACGTTTACATTAGAGTTTGCTTTATATGCACAAGCATCTGAGGAAAGAGTTCAGTCTCCTGAAAATATTAAATTAGTCTATAAAAATACTTCACAATTGAATCAACCCGCAGTGTTGGCTGTTAGAGACGGCTTTCCTCGCGACTTACCACATTTAAATCCTACGGCTCTAGACCAACCACCATCAATATGTTTGTGGCGGAAAGGTGGAACAGAAACTCTTTACAAACAGAGAGGTATTATTGAAGTTATCCGCATCTTACAACAATGGCTTGAGGATGCTTCACTAGAGCAGTTGGAAAAAGATGGCTGGGAACCCTCTCCCAGAGCTAGCTTCTTAAGCTTCCACTGTGATGTTCCTAAACTACAACAAATGGTTGTTAACTCGAATAACTCTAATAGTATTTTCGTAGCAAATAGCTTCGGGTTGTTTTTCGAAGCAAACGAGAAATTTATCTATGGTTATTCGAGTGGTAATAAAGTTCTAAATAAAAAAACCTTCGATATAAATAAAAAAGTAAAGAAAGAAGAGCAGTTAACACAGCCATTTAATCTACCCTCAGATAAAATCGTAAAACTCAAAATGGTAGTTGCCATACCTCCTATTGATTTAATCGATAGCAAACATAACGCGAGTAAAATTGATTCTATTGAAGACTTGCGATGCTATGGTAACTACAATTCACTAAATACAGTACTTGATATTATAAACAAAGAGCTTTCTGATTCAAAAGATGATCGAGGAACGATTGTCGTTGTTGCTCACCGTAGACCATTCTCGCTCATTCCTGAAATTCAAGGGCTATCTGAAAACCCAATAGAAAGAGAGATTGAAATAGTTCCATTTCTTATTCGTAGAAACAAAGGGAACGTATCCGTTCATTTTCTATCTCTCAGATCAAACGTCAATGCTAAAGTATTTAGCGATATATCGAATTATGCGGTCACTCAAGGACAAATAGGTATCATTGGGTGCGGTGCTCTAGGCTCAACAATCGCAGACCAACTAGCTCGTGCTGGTCATACCGAAATTACATTATGGGATATGGATTGTCTTGAAGCACATAACTCAGCAAGACATGTTTGTACTCATTCTGTTTACGAAGTTCCAAATGTGATTACAAAAGCGGATTTAATGGGTAAACACATCGAAAATCTTTCAGAAGATCATAAGATTAGCGTGAGTTCAAAAAATCAGAATTTCGAATTAGAGCAGAATCGAACATTTTGTCGTAATGCAGTGCATTTAATCGATACAACGGCTAGTGATTTAGATAGGTATTGGCACAATACACCAGGATGTCCTGTTTCTAGATTATATATTTCAGATCAAGGACGCATTGGCTTAATTCAAACTCAGCCAAAGAATGGCATACCTGATATGCTAGATCTGGATGCTAAATTGTACTTATCGGCAAATCAGAACGCAGAAATACATAATTGGTTATCGAGACAAAGTGGCTTGAGCACTACGTTAGTAGGCTTAAGCTGTAGCAGTGACACACTAAAGATGCCTTGGTCAACAGTTATCAATCACGCATCGTCCTTACTGCCCTCACTAAAAAGGCAGTTCACAAAGGATGTACCATTACTAGGGGTGAATGTAGTCGATGAAGACGGTGTTCCTATGGGTTACAAACAACTCGGAGATTCAAGTTCTTTATCATTTATTTCTAAATCGGTTATTGATAATAATAATACCCAATGGAGAGTTACGATCAGTACTGAAGTTCTCCAGAAGATTCAAAGCATCAAAACCAAGCATAGCCCACGAGAAGCAGGAGGTTATCTTTTAGGGCTTTATAATATCGAATCTCATAGAATATCAGTAGTTTTTGCTTCTGAAGGAAAATTTAATTCGACCAATTCGAGGTTAGATTTAGAACCGATAGAGAATGACCCTGAAGTGCCATCTGTTTTGAAAGATAGTTGCGAGATGTTAGTCCCATTAGGTACGTGGCATAGCCATCCTAATTCTAAATCTAAAGAGTCATATACTGATATGACAACTTACAATAATGCCATTAGTAATTCTGAACAATTGTTGCCTTTTGTCATGTTAATTCAAGGTAACGATGAGCCAAATATATTAGTTGGCTACAATAGAAATATTTAGCTGTACTAATTCAGTACCTGATTAGTTACCCACTTTTTGATTTGGTAGCTGTCAAATCAGGTACTGAGCTGTATTGTAGTGATAAATCGCCACTTGCCCGAATTACTCTCTAAGCAGTAAAGTAAAGACTTGATAACTTTCTTTTCCTGTAGCGACTTCTCTTAACCGTTTATGATGTTGTTTATCACTAACACTTCGGCAGGTGTCAACAATACTTTTCCAATTGCGTTGACAACCCTCGCTCGGTCTTTATCGCCCATTATTTTCAAATCATCTGTAACCTCAATTAAGCTAAAGAGTTTTTTGATTGCCTCTTTTTCATCAACAGAAAACTTGGAAGATGGCACGGCGTCTACTGAACCTTGAGCATCAATTTGAGAACGGATCATTGAATTAACACTGATTGCGCCTTGGTTCTTAAAGTTATGAGAAAGTATTTTTTCAAGATGCTTAATTCTGTTTTCAAGTTGCTTGATGTAGATCTTAGTTTGAGGAGAACTTACCCCTGAAGAGTCACTGTTATTGCTAGATTTACGCGAAGCCGAAACCACTTCACAATAAGTGTCTATTATAGGCTTGTAGACGCCCTTGCTATCATTATCCAACGTTCCCTTCGCTGGTTTTCCTCCACGATTTTGTCGAATAAACTCGGCAATAGATGTTATGGTTATTACCATTCCGTGCTCTAAGTGATGTCGGCAAGCTGCTTTCACGTTGCTCATGCCAGTTTGTAGCCGTTGGTCTGTGTATTCCTTAAGTAGTTCCTCTACATATTTGTCAGCTTTTTCTAGTTTTTCTTGATTAATTTTCATACTCTATACCTGCTGAACTTGTAGAAAATGATTTGTCTAACCTTTTCAACCCTTCGATCAATTTTGATGCTTTCGTCGGATCCTCAAATAATAAACGAGGGTCAGCAAAAGCCTCATCTGTAATATCTTCACCCAAAAGCTCTTTGGTACGAACTGCTGCAAAAAGTACCGCCGCTCGTTTCACTTCATTGCTCGGAATGTACAACAGTGGGTTACTAACGGAAGCTTCGTTGAATATTTTATTGAGGAATTGATCTAAGTTATTAACATGGACTTCTGACTCAGAGGGGTCTAGACCAAGCATGGCCGCCTGCATGGAAAGCTCCATAGCTGCATCCAGCATATTCAAAGACTCATAGGTTGGCTCTACACAATATTTTTGATCGTTCATTAGAACTGGCATTGTCGAATTTTCGATTTCCATTTGCTCTAAACTTGCTTGCAACATTTTCTGGCGTCTTCTCAACTCTGTAACGCGATGACAAAGCAATTCTGTACGTTGATCTGCTTTATCATTTAATCTAGCAATAACGAACTCAGGGTCTTCAAGATTATCGTAGGCATCGTTAATCTGTTCATAAATCTTAAAACGTTCGTCTGTTAAAACTTTAACCTCGGTGGCACATTCGTTGAGATAGTAAATTTGTTCAGCTATAAACCGAGGACTAGAACGCCAATACCTACAATTCCCACATCTAAAAGCCCCACCTTTTACGCTTGTTAGCGAAGGTATATCGGTTCCATTTTGTCCTGCTTTTACGATGACTCCACCATCTTGACAGTCGAAGTTCATGCAAACTCCTCCTTTCATGAATCGTGGATGACCGCCTTTTGAAAAATCAGGTGGAAATAAACTAAAGTCTTCAACCAGTGCCGCATTGTCTATCCAGTTGATATTGTTAATTCCAGATTCCAAAGCATCTTTTTCATTCGCAATAGAAATGCCAGATTTTCTCTGAGCTTCCAACAGCGCCTTTTTATACTCTTTCTCACCGATTTTTCTGTAGTACATAGTCATAATGCTTGTGTTATGACCCACTAGAAGTTTGACGATATCTTTATCTAGACCAGAATTCAGAAGTTCAGTGATTCCGTAGACGCGTAAGCTATGCAAATCAAATAATGGCGTTCCGTCTTCGGCAAACGCTATCTTACTCTTTGCATGATGAGGATTTTTACGCTTATATCTAACTTCAGCTTCTTTGAGAACTTCAATGAATACCTTTCTCACTATCGCATGAGTTGGTGGCAAATAAATCGTCCCCATATCTGGGGTTATGATAGAAGCTTTTGGAGAAGATATGTCACGAAACAGTGGTATAAATCTAGGTAACTGCTCGAACACTGCCTGAGAATATTTCCCAGCATCTTCATCCACAGTTCGAACGGGAATCAAGTGCTTAGGTGAGTATTTATCGTTAAAAGCCTTCTGCTTTTTTATGATATCTAATACAGCATCGACATTTTCTATACCACTATCCACAACCCACGGAACTGAATAGCCCGTATGTCCTTTTTCCTGTAGTGTATAACCCTTTGTTTTATTAGTGTTGAAATATAGTGAAAGCTCGTCAACGCCTTCCTGTTGCTCAGATTGAATAAAAGCAGTCTTGCCAAACTTCTCATTATGAGTTTTCCCATCTGGATATACGAAGTTAGCTGTTGAGGCTGTGTTGATAACATATTTTTGACGATCTAAATCCCATATTTTTTCATCTAGTAACCCTTCATCAAGCCACCTTCCTTGATGTGTTCGTGCAGGAAGAATCATTAGAATGTGCAAAATGCGTGCTGCATTAGGCATAAATACAGTTTCGTTTGTAGCTGTCATATAGTTATATAGGGTGACAGTAAAAGAAGGAAACCTATCTCTGACAAACTCATAATCGCTTTCCGTTAACACTTCCAAACATGTGTCATATAAGTCACTCGGCATAGAGCGTCTAGATGTCGTGGTTCTTTTCCCAGCAGCATCTTTATAAATATCTTGGCTCGGGGGCATCGGAACAGCTTTCGTTGAACCTTGACGTTTTTTTGCATTAAAGATATGGGTTAGTGCTAGCCTAACTTGACTCCATACAGTTTTTTTTGATTGAGGTGAGCCAAAATTTGAGTGATTTTCTAGATAACGCCAAAAAGAGAACTCTTCACTATGAAGAGGATGATAAAAGTGATAAACCTCCATTTGCTCAACAGAGGTCAATTGTTCAGACTCTTTCGAGTTGTACTCAATAATAAAATCAATGAAGTGATTTAGGTATTGCATCTTTTGAGCGTTGCCCTGAGTCTTTGAGTAGAGCCTTAATTCGTTTAGCAACTCCTCTGGCAACTGGTTTTGGTATCGATTAAGAGTTGTGCTTGTTCTTGATAAATCACCTTCTAGAATGCGCTTAGTAGCACTTTTATTTAGCGCCCCTAAGTTAAATGGCTTAAAGTTAGGTTGATTGCGATAGGAATCTGTACGCTCTAAGTGTTGAATCACTTGTTTAAGCGCTTTCCTTGGATGCTCTGTCACCGACTCTTCATAACCCAGCTTGTCATTCATTTGCAAAGTGCATTTTACGTAATCAAAACAAAGCATTTCAGGTAGATCCTGCATTGCATTCATATTTGTACTGCAACGAAGACCTCGTAATAGGCGCATTTGCTCTGCTTGTGCTTGAGGTGAAGAAGCGCCTTTTGTGCTACTTATCTGAATGGCTATTTCATCTGTATCAGGGAAGATAAAAGGATAATTTGTGCGCCCCATAACCGCAGTGGCTTTTGAGTAAGGTGTAAATATTGCATTTTGTTTGATAAAATATTGAATTGCTAGACTAAAGCTAGCTCTCAATCGATAAACAAACATTTGATATAGATTAGTATCACCGTGAAAGTAGTGTGATTCAAAGAGATCTATAAAACCTGTGCCTATCTCGTAATAGTTATCTGCTTTGGTTCCAGCATTAGCATTTAGCACCAATGCACCTAATAAAGATACGAATGGAGACTCAAGGAAAGACTGCTTGTCATAAGGCAATTTAAGCTTGCCTTTCGTTTTCTTAATTTGACGAGGCGTAACGTCACTAAATAGAGACTCAAGTAAAAGCGTTATGAATTCCAAGTCAGAGAATTGAAGCTTGTGTTGCATCGCTTCAAAGTCGATGAGAGCTGGAACAATATATGGGTCGGTCGCAACAAACCTGTAATGTAATTGAATTTTTTCACCATTTAGCACAAATCCATCATCAATTACATTTTCGATTAGCTTGCACTTAGATTGGATATCTCCTTTATCAATACCCGATATAGAAGCTAGACGGTTAATCGCCCCGATAGTCAATGGTCGAATTTTCTGCTCTAGATTTCCCCTTTCATTGTTAATCTGTAGAAAGTCCACAACCTCTTTCTTATACATTGTTCGAAAAAAATCATTTAGAGTCTTACCTACATTACCAATCAGGGTCATGTCTATGACGCATGTATCAATGGTGGGGTTATACCTGACTTCTTTATCGTTATTGATATAACCTAGAGCGGTTTGAAGTACTTCCATGTCAGTCGTGATAGATATATGACTCATTCAAATAATTCCCTGAAAGTTAAGTCGTTAAACTCTGTATATTCTTTTTTCGCAACCTTAGCCCTAACTTTTGCAGAGGTAGGTTGAGCATAGCGTTCTGTTGACGAAAGGTATGCATGCCGCATGAAAACTTTGATATCCTCTAATTGCCAATCAAGAGCATTCTTGAGGTAGAAGCCGCAAAAATGTCTCAACGAGTGCGGTTGTCGAACAAAACCAAGCTCTTTCAAAGAACGCCTTTCAAAATGTTTTCGATAAGCGCCAAGTGTCATGGGACATCCATTATCTAAACATAAAAGCCAGGGATGCCCTGCCACTCTGTTTTGCTTGAGGAGCTTAGGCAATAGAACTGTACTAAAAAAGATACGTGCAAATTCATTAGACCAACTCAACACATAGCCATATGTCGGATGAGAAACTTGAAGAGTCATAGCCTTATCGCCAGCAAAGTATTTATCGTCTTTGTTAGAAATCATGCATCTTGGAATAGGGTTTGATAGGAATTCGATATCTCGTTCTGTTAAATCCGATTTATCCGTAATAGTTGAGGTATGGCGGTTAAGGATTGTTCGTCGTTCAACTAATCGATTACTATCTGGATCTAAAGTTTTCCCCGTGATTTGATTGTCAGAAACAATTATATCAGCCAGTCCATCATCAGAAGGAACGACATCATAAATCAAAATATTGGCGACTTCTGAGCCTCGAAGGGCTGTAAATGCTTGCAGTATATAAGCTGCTTGATAATTGATATTTTTTTCAGACTTAATGAACTCCGTTAATTCATTAGGAGGAAAAAACTTTGTTATTTTTTTTGACCCCGTTGTATTCCTTACATCGTAGTTTTCAGATGTAAAATGTAGCCTCCCCCCACGAAACTCATGCGAGTTTTCATCTTGATAACCAGTTCCCTCCAAGTGAGAAAGCAAACCTCTATGCTCAGGATCTACCTTTCGTGTCTTTCGTGCATTTTCAATAAGTACTTGATCAACCCCACTCAACGGTGTATCCAAATACGTCTTAGAAAACTTCTCAAATTTGATGTATGCGCTAATTAATCGTCTTACGGTGCTTAATTTAGACTCTTGCCAATAAAGACCTAGCTTGCAATTACCATTTGAATCTACTGTCCCATTTAGTTTTGCTTCAAAATAGGCGTATAGCAATTCACTAGGGTTACGTAGCCAGTCATCTTGCTTTTCTGGCTGACACTCAAAAAAAACCAATATATCTGAAACTACATCAATAACTGGTTGCAAGTTAGATGACTTACCTCCTCCAAGGGCATACTCATGTTTAATGAACAAAAGCAATGCGAAGTTAATTTTTCCTTCTAGCGTAAAAACTAGTGGAAAGTCTCTGTTACCAAACTCCTCCGTTTTGACATATGTCATGTAATACGTTTTCTTAAACTTTTTCATATGTAACCAAAGACAATGACACCCAACCTATGTGAACGTTAACATGTCACATTTACACAATCAAGACTTATGGATCGATCTGTAAAATTCCAACTTATGTGACTTATGTGTGATAATTTCTTGTCTCAAAAATCTTTCTTCTGGCGTCCAGAAGAAGTAGACGTATCTAGCGACCGTATCGATTACAACAAACTGCCAGATCACGAGAAGCACATCTTCATCTCTAACTTGAAGTACCAAACGCTTCTAGACTCTATCCAAGGTCGTAGCCCTAACGTGGCACTGCTGCCGCTTGTATCTCTGCCGGAACTAGAGACTTGGATTGAGACTTGGTCTTTCTCTGAAACGATTCACTCTCGTTCTTACACGCACATTATTCGTAACATCGTGAACGACCCTGCTGTGGTATTTGATGATATCGTTGAGAACGAGCACATCCTGAAGCGTGCAAAAGACATCGCGCACTACTACGACGATTTGATTCAAGCGACGAATGATTACCATCGCTACGGTGAAGGTGAGCATGTCCTTAACGGTGAAACGGTTAAGGTTAGTCTGTACGACCTTAAGAAGAAACTGTACATCTGTCTGATGTCTGTGAACGCTCTAGAAGCGATTCGTTTTTACGTAAGTTTCGCATGTTCTTTCGCTTTCGCAGAACGCGAACTAATGGAAGGTAACGCGAAAATCATCAAACTGATTGCACGTGATGAAGCGCTTCACCTGAACGGTACGCAACACATGATCAACCTGCTACGTAACGGTCAGGATGATTTCACTTTCATGCAAATCGCAGAAGAAGCAAAACAAGACTGTTTTGACCTATTCAAAGAAGCGGCTGAGCAAGAAAAAGAGTGGGCAGAGTATCTATTCAAAGATGGCTCGATGATCGGTCTAAACAAAGACATCCTAAGCCAATATGTTGAATACATCACCAACATCCGTATGCAAGCAGTAGGTCTACCTGCAGCTTATCCAGAAGCAACAACCAACCCAATCCCATGGATTAACGCTTGGTTGTCTTCAGATAACGTTCAAGTTGCACCTCAAGAAGCGGAAATTTCTTCTTACCTTGTGGGTCAAATTGACAATGAAGTTCGCGCAGACGACTTCGAAGGATTCGAGCTGTAATGGCAACACTCAAAATCAACAAACTCATCAGTATTGAATCCAACCCTTCCAATACAATTTTGGAAACAATGGAGCAAGCTGGCTTATTACCAGAATACAACTGTCGTGATGGGCACTGTGGCGCTTGTCGCTGCAAGTTGGAATCTGGTGAAGTGGAGTATGTTGGTTTTGCCATGGCTTACACGCAAAGTGATGAGATATTACCTTGTATCTGTAAAGCAAAATCGGATTTGTCACTCAGTGGCGTTAACTACGCGATGAAAGAAAAGCAGCGCGCATAACGTGACTCGACGGTATAAAACGCAAAAGCCAAGGTGATTACCTTGGCTTTTTTGTATCTACGTGTTTTATCTCTCAGGCTGTTATAGGTCTCTGGTTATAAAGCACTACCTGGGAGATGCATCTCTTTAACTTTCTCTAAAAATGCATAATGTGCAAACATCGGTTTACGTTCTAGGTAACGACGCAACAAGTCTAGTGCTGCCGTGCTGATCACTTTAACTTGATCATTGCGCGGATACTTTTTCGAGAGTTTATATAATGCTCCCCACTCGCCTGACGGTGTCGATAAAGCGACGGAAAAAACACCCTCTTCAATATCGCCAGTGACGAGTGATAAATCCGTCCCACACTTCTCTCGCGTCGCTCCTGCCAGAGCAAACGTTTCTGCTAATGGGTCTCCGCTGTTGCTCATCGCTTGAGTCTGGCTTGGTAGTACCCAACCATGTCCAAGTTGCCTTTCAGCGTTTTCATCACTATTTAACCAATAAGTTAAGTATCCACCACTGCTTTTTTCGGAAACCGACACGGTTAACTCTTTATCCACCAACAGCTGGCCGACATTTTCAATCATAGGTAAATCAATACTAACGGTATTGCTTTCAAGATGCTTATTGATCATCTGTACCAACTTCAAACGCTGTTCAAGCTGGTCAGAAGGGCCAAAGAGTTTCACTTCAATAAAAGGTAAGTAAGAGCGATAACCAAGCTCATACCCTTGAGGAAGTTTTAGCTGATCAAGCTTGTCCGAGATGCCGGATTCGGAAAGGCCAAACGTATAGATTCGACTACAACATGAACCTTGCACCTCTGGAAAAGCTCTTCTCAGATCAGGCAAAATTTGCGTCTCTGCCATAAGCTTAAATTCACTTGGCACACCCGGCGTAAAATAAAAAATGGCATCATTAATCAGCATCTTGAAACCACAGGCCGTGCCTATCGGGTTATCCAGAATCTCAGCCGTTTCTGGTAGCATGGCTTGTTTTAAGTTACTGTCTGGCATTGGGATGCCACGTCGAGCATACAAACTTTCTAGATGCTGCAACCACTCTTTGAAAAGCACGAGTTTACACTCAGCAGCTCTCGCGGCAGCAGCCGCACTCATATCATCGGTTGTTGGCCCTAAACCACCATTCACGATCACCACGTCATTGTTGAAGCTCAACATTAAAAACTCTTCAACCAAGCTCGACAGGCTATCACCAACCGTTGAACGCTTTGTTAAGCCAAATCCATGTTGATAAAACAGGCTAGACAACCATGCCGCATTAGTATCAACAATATCACCGTGGAGCACTTCCTCACCGGTACTAAGCATTGCTATTTTCACAACTGACTCCTGAACATAAGCACAATCCTATTATTCGTTATAGTGCTTATTTTTCTTTTTATTTGGACGAATCTCGACGAGATATATTGGGACTAAATAAGGATCAAGTATTTAAATGGTTGATGTTTTGAGGGATAATTGCGAGCCCGATCATCACACCATCAACTCGGAGACCTTTGTGTCAAAATCATCCATGTTCAAGAAAACTCTAACTGGCCTTTGCTTGACTTCGTCAGCGCTTGCGCAAGCAAGTCAGTACGATATGACCAGTCATACGGAGTTTTCTTACACACCTGATTGCTTGTCAGGTTACTGCGAAACGACGACTCTGTACACCTTCGAGTCTCAAAATCGCGGTCTTATGTTTGAACAGAATAATGATGATTCATTAAATCTTGATGCAGGGCTTCAGCCTAAACATCTCATTATCCCTCAAGATAAAGACTGGGATTACCTCATGGGTCAAACATACACCATTCTTGGCCTGAGTATCGCAACCGTTGGTATGATGACTTTCCTTCCAGAAAGTATCACTAAATGGGACGAAGAAGACCGAGACATGAGTAAGCTGGGTCAAAAATGGAAAGATAATGTCTCTGACGGGCCTGTTTGGGATCGTGATGAACATGTCCTCAACTACATCATGCATCCTTATTTTGGCGGCGTTTACTACACAGCCGCACGCCACGCTGGCTATAACGAGTTTCAGTCATTCTTGTACTCCGCAACCATGTCAACGTTCTTTTGGGAGTACGGAGTAGAGGCATTTGCAGAAGTGCCATCTTGGCAGGATATTTTTATCACACCATTCTTTGGTGCTGTGGTTGGCGAAATGATGCTCACTGCTGAGCAAGATATTGTAGCAAACGGCGGCGAAGTCATGGGCTCTGAAACCGTCGGTGATGTATCACTCTTCTTCCTAAACCCTGTTGGGCATATCCATTATTGGGTAACCGATGCATGGGGCGGTAGTGCAGAACTACAATTTAATTCATCACCTTGGTTTGGTAATCAAGACGTCGCAAAATTCGCAATGGACGCAGGCGCCAACTACGATAGCCAATTTTACGGTGTCGAACTAAAAGTAACATTTTAGCCTTGACTTGAGTTGATACTCAGTAGAAAAGCAGCCTTATGATGGCTGCTTTTTTGTGCCCTAAACATCGTTTTAATTATTTGCTTCACGAATTAGTGTCAAAAATTGACTTTCATCAAACATAACCCTCTCCTAGCACCTACACTAAATAAAAGGATTTATTCCAATAACTTAAGTAGCACGTTTATTCGTACTGCGTCCAAACCTTATTCCAGGAGGGGACATTATGAACACCGTATTTATTGTTAATTTTGTCGGACAAGCGTCACCCGCAACTATCAAAGAACTCGCAGCAATTACTCATGAAAATGGCGGTAAATGGCTGATAAGCAAAGTAAACTTTATCGAAGATCAAGTTGCAGGTGTCATCAAAGTAGAGCTTCCAAGAGAAAATGCCGACATCGTTAAAGAGGCGTTCTCTTCATGTCAAACTCTTGTGGTTAGGTTCGTTGACTCGGATCCTCACTCGCATCGTGAAGACACCATCTTTCAGCTTCGCTTAGATGCCAACGATAGAGCAGGTATTGTGAATGAAATTACTCACGTTCTCGATAATCAAGGCATTTCAATTCTAGATATGGATTGCCAACGCGTATTCATTGCAGGCGGCGGTGGGGTAAGCTCCAGCTTATTCAGCGCAAAAATGGCGATTAAATTGCCTAGCGAGCTAGAGATAGAGGACGTGGCTAATGAGTTAGAATCTCTGAGTGAAGACACTCGTGTAATTGTAGAAAGCTAACTGCATACCTTTAACTCTTCCCCAATGAAAAAGAGCAGCAATTCAGCTGCTCTTTGTCGTTCTAATACTCAATACGTTTTATTTCACTGACCACTGAGACAGTGAACGTTTGAAATCAGAGTAGTCAAATTCATTCAGTTTTTGAATGTCACCATTCGAGCGTTCACAGTAAACCGAAGGCATACGTAGACCGTTAAACCAGTTCAGTTTCACCATGGTGTAACCTGCACTATCTAGAATATGCAGACGCTGTCCGATCTCGAGAGGCTGTTCGAAGTTCGCCACGCAAAACTGGTCACCAGCTAAACAAGAGCACGATCCAATCACGTATTCATGTTCACCGTTTTCAGATGCTTCAAGAATTGACGCTGGCTCGTTGTAGATAAGCGTATCCAAACGGTGGGCTTCTGTTGCCGAATCGACAATCGCCGTCTTCTTTACATTCTCCACAATATCAACCACTGTTACAACAAGATCGGTTGTCTTAGTGATGATCGCTTCACCCGGCTCTAGATACATTTGTACGCCGTGTTTCTCTGAGAATGCTTTAAGCGCTAAACCCAACTTCTCGATGTCGTACCCCGGCCATGTGAAGAAAACGCCGCCACCCATGCTTACCCAGTCCAGCTTATCTAGGTACTCGCCAAACTGCTCTGAAATAGCATCGAGTAAGCCGATAAACGCATCCACGTCTTTGTTCTCACAGTTCATGTGGAACATTACGCCATCAATACCATCAAAAATTTCCGGTTTGATGTGATCAGCCTGAACACCAAGACGAGAGAATTGACGAGCTGGGTTTGCTAAGTCTTGCCCTGCGTAGCTCACACCTGGGTTTAGTCGCAAGCCAATCGATGCTTTACCTTCGACAATATGACGATAAGCCGCTAGCTGTGACTGAGAGTTAAAGATCATCTTGTCACAGATGTCCGCCACGTCGCGAACGTCATCTTCGCTGTAACCCACACTGTATGCGTGTGTCTCACCACCGAACGTTTCGTAGCCAAGCTTCACTTCAAACGGGCCAGAGCTGGTTGTTCCGTCTAGGTAAGGCTTGATGATGTCGAATACACCCCATGTTGAGAAGCACTTCAGTGCTAATACAAGCTTCACACCAGAGATGTCTTTTAGCTGTTTTGCTTTCTCTAGGTTCTCAATCAGCTTGTCTTCATTGATCATGAAGTATGGCGTTTTTAGTTCGTTTTGTTGCATTTTGATACCTTACGTCCCTTCGCCTTAGCAAAGGCACTATAAAATCGAACAAAGCCGACGCAAGTGCATCGGCTTAAACGTACAAATAAGAGTCGCTAAATTCTTACTTCAATTTATGGATAACAGGTTGTCCTGGCTCCAGTTCTTGAACATGCCAATCTAGACCAATCGATGGCATGGTTTCTAGGAATGGGTCTGGATCTAGCTGCTCCATGTTGAACACGCCTTTGTCTGCCCACTTACCACGGAAAAACTGCAAAGCCGCGGTGATCGCAGGTACGCCAGTGGTGTATGAGATAGCTTGGTGTTCAACATCTTCGTATGCAACTTCGTGATCTGCGTTGTTGTAGATAAATACGCTGCGATCTTTACCGTCTTTCTTACCTTGTACCCAAGTACCGATACACGTTAAGCCTGTATAACCTGGTGCGAGAGATGTTGGGTCCGGCAGTAGCGCTTTCAATACGTGTAGAGGTTGGACTACCGTGCCGTCGTGCAGCGTCAGTGGGTCTGGGCTGAGTAGACCAATATCGCGCATTACGTTGAAATAGTTCAGGTAACGGTCACCGAACCCCATCCAAAACTCAATGCGTTTCGCCGGGATGAACTCTTGCATAGATCGAACTTCGTCGTGCGCCATTGAGTACACTTTATGTGAACCACAGTTCGGGAATTCAAACTCAAGCATACGTGAGTGACAAGGTACTTGTTTCCACTCGCCGTTTTCCCAGTAGAAGGAATCACCTTGAATCTCAAGCATGTTCGTTTCTGGGTCAAAGTTAGTTGCGAACTTCTTACCGTGGTCACCTGCGTTTACATCCATTACGTCGATAGTATCGATTTCATCGAACAGATGTTTCACCGCGTATGCAGCAAACACCGATACTACGCCCGGATCGAAACCGGCACCAAGAATACCTGTGATACCCGCCTCTTCAAACTTCTCACGGTAGCCCCACTGCCAATCGTAAGCTTGAGGTACTTGTTGGCCTTCAGAACACAAATCAACCGCAACAGATGTATCAAGGTATGACACTTTAGCTTGGTAACATGCTTCCATAATAGACATGTTCACCCAAGGAGGACCCGCGTTGATCACTAAGTCAGGCTGCACTTCTTTAATTAAAGCAACTAAAGAATCTACGTCGTCCGCGTTTACCGCACGAGCTTCTAGTTTCTTAGTTGAATCTTTCAGATTGTTTTTCTTCTGAATCGATTCGATGATTTTCTCACACTTACCTACGGTACGTGATGCGATTGTGATATCACCCAGAACGTCGTTGTTTTGTGCTGCTTTATGTGCAACTACCCAGCCAACGCCGCCTGCACCAATCTGTAGAATTGCCATAGTTTTCCGTTACCTTTGTTAAACTAGCTCTGCCGCTAGCGTATTGATTTTTGAGAGCAAAGATTCAAAGTCCGCCGTCGTCAGACACGGGTTCAAAATCGTAAATTTAAGCGCGGTTTTATCGTCGACAATGGTTTCACCCAATACCGCGATACCGCGTGTTAACGCTTCTAAGCGCAACGTTTTGTTCAGTTCGTCAAGATCCGCTGATTCATGTGTCGCGCGGAACAGAACCGTAGATAGTGATGGTTCAGCCAACAACTCAAAGTGTTTGTTATCTCGAATCATGTCCGCAACTTCAAGCGTCTGACCAAGTAAATGATCGTACATATCGCCTAGGGCTTTTGGCCCCACGCTTTGCATCGTCATAAACACTTTTAGCGCATCAAAACGCTTAGTTGTAGCAATAGACTTATCCACCAAGTTCGGTAGTTCGTCGTGTTCGCGGTTCAAGTAGTCTGCATGATGAAGCAGGAATTTAAAGTTAGACTTGTCATTCACCAACAGCGCGCCACAACTGATGGTTTGGTAAAACAACTTGTGGAAGTCTACGCTGATGGAGTGTGCACGCTCACAACCTTTCAGACGGGCTTTTTGGCTACTTAGAATCAGAGCTCCACCGTATGCACCGTCGACGTGCATCCACATGTCATGTTTCGCTGCCATATCGGCGATAAAGTCTAGGTCATCAATAGCACCGTGATCCGTTGTGCCCGCTGTGCCGACAATTGCAAATGGGATCAAACCTTCTGCTTTTGCCTGATTTAGAACTTCGTCTAACTTAGTGACATCCATCGTTCCATCGGCATTCGCATCGACGGTCATAACCGCTTTTTCACCCAATCCCATCCAAGACGCTGATTTTTGAACCGTGAAGTGGGATTTTTTCGAACATACAATACGCAGCTTGTCTGCGTATTCAGGAAGGCCAAGCTTTTGAATTGAGTGCGCACTGAGTTTGTCAGCAATCCAATCACGCGCAAGCATCAAACCCATTTGATTACTTTGCGTGCCGCCGCTCGTGAAGATACCGTCCGCTTTTTCACCTAACTCGTATTTATCGCATAGCCAGTTCACAACTTTCTGTTCAACATAAGTCGCTGATGAAGCTTGATCCCATGAGTCCATTGATTGGTTCAAAGCCGCAATCATTGCCTCTGCGGCAATAGCAGGCATCAACGGTGGAGTATGAAGGTGAGCGATACAATCTGGATGTTGAGTAAAAATCGCGTTTTTCGCGACCAACTCGGCTGCATCATCAATAACCGTTTTGAGAGGCACATTTTTATTGTCAAGATCAACAGCATGGATCGCTGCTTCCAATGCTTTTGGATCCATACCTGAGTATGGTGCAGCAACCTGTTCAAACACTGATTTCATTGCTGTCGTAGTGTGATTCATCACCGAAGCAAACTCATTGCTGCCCAACTCTCCAGTGTGGATGAAATGCTTCTTCCATTCATCTTGTGGCTGAGTTTCGATGTGACTACCGCCGGCTGCTAAAATCGCGTCTTCAAATACACGTAAAGCAAAGTCGATTTGCTCAAACGAGATGATAAGAGGAGGAAGGAAGCGAATTACTGCACCTTCACGTCCGCCTTTCTCAACGATCAAGCCACGCTCAAGTGCTGCGCGTTGAATGGAAAGAGTGAGTTCACTATCCGCTTGAGGTTCGCCAAATTTATTGAGCTCACCGTTTGGATTTTTAATCTCCACACCAAGCATCAAGCCTTTGCCACGTACTTCTGCGATACAGTTCACGCGCTTTTGAATGCTTTCAAGACCATAGCGCAAATACTGGCCCGCAATATTGGCATGCTCAACCAGATTGTCACGCTGGATGATTTCTAATGCTTTCGCACCAGAGACCATGGCTAACTGATTGCCACGAAACGTACCTGTGTGTTCGCCCGGCTTCCAAGTATCATGCTGCTTGTTGATAACCAATAGCGACATTGGTAAGCCACCGCCAATAGCTTTTGATAAACACAGGATATCTGGAACAATTCCCGACTCTTCAAATGCGAAATTGTAGCCAGTTTTACCAACACCACACTGGATCTCATCGAAGATCAGTAAAATACCGTGTTCATCACAAATACGACGTAACTCTCGCAGCCAGAATGCTGGCGCAGGAACAACACCACCCTCACCTTGCACTGGCTCAACGATGATCGCAGCAGGCTTCATAATGCCCGATTCATCATCGTTTAAAAGACGATCGATATAGCGAATGCTTGCTTTCGCACCTTCATCACCGCCAAGTCCAAATGGACAACGCAAATTGTATGGGAAAGGCATAAAGTGCACGTCTGACATTAAACCAGTTCGACGCGCTTTCGTACCTAGGTTGCCCATCATGCCCATTGTGCCGTTAGTCATACCATGATATGCGCCACGAAAAGCAAACATGGTGTTACGACCAGTAGTCTGCTTTGCGAGTTTGATCGCGGCTTCAACTGCATCGGCTCCAGACGGACCACAAAATTGGATAACGCTGTTCTCACTTAACTCTTGAGGAAGAAAAGATTTAACAGATTGAATAAACGTCGTTTTTGCTGATGTTGCAATATCTAGCGTTTGATATGGCAGACCCGAATCTAATTGCTCTTTCAGAGCTTGGTTTATTTCAGGATGGTTATACCCCAAAGCTAGAGTGCCCGCCCCCGCAAGGCAGTCTAAAAAGATCTGTCCACGTGTATCTTCAACCAAGCAACCAAAAGCTTGTTTGATTGCGATTGGCAAGCGACGTGGATAAGAACGCACTTCAGATTCATGCTCAGCCTGATCAATCAATACTTGATCTGGCGTTAAGTCATACGTTCCCTCAACGATAGGAACCTGAGACGAAAAAATGTTTGCGATATTGCTATCGACTTCAAAGGCAGTGCTCATACTACATAATCCCTTGAATTATAATAATTCTATATCCTGTATTAATAATCATTGGAATGAAGTTACAGGAGATGTGTATACCCCTCCGCATTTGTCAGTGCAAAATGACAAATACAGATCATCTGCCACGATATTCGTGACTTTATATGTAAAAGGGATTAATCAAGGTTCCGTAATGCACCCGTTTTGTAAAACAGGACATTTCGGCAGTATGAAGCTGATTAGTGTGTGTTTATTCAAAGGTTTCAATGTTGGGTTTCCCATTAATATGCCGCTTTTACAGCATTAGTATCCCGTCTATCGACAAAAGGCTTTGCCGATACCTACCCTACGCAGTGTCACAATCAGCTTGAATGGTCACTACGCGTATCCCCCAGAGATCAAACGTTGTTAATTACGCTCCGAGATTGCGCGCGAATTTATCACAAAATAAAATCTTCTGGCAACGATTTTTCATATTAGTAACAGTGACGCAAATCACAACAAAGTTCCCCCTAGTGATATTTATACATTCATACTCATCTACAACGCTTTTCTTCTTTTCTCAAATACCTGTTATTTAAACAAATATCCTTACAATATCAGCACCATGAACCAAAACGGTTTATGAACATACCACTCTTTAATCGTAGAACATTATTTTCAGTATCCAAGGTATTTAACAGAGCTAGTATTTACGTTACTGCTCAGCCTAAAGCGATGAGTCTTTATTCACAGAACTTTGATTGACTAAACTTAAACTAGCTGGATGGGTATGGCCATGAAGTGACGTTGCTATGGCTAAAATTAACAAGAAGTTAAGTTAGTAAGCTGAAGGAGCTCAGTGCTTAACGAAATCCATCACAGAGAAGAAATTTAAGATTTGAAGAAATACAAAAAAGGCCCAGCATTTTGATGCTGGGCCTTAAACCTGGAGCGACACACGAGGTTCGAACTCGTGACCTCAACCTTGGCAAGGTTGCGCTCTACCAACTGAGCTAGTGTCGC